>JAICPV010000201.1 GCA_025929655.1 Pyrinomonadaceae bacterium | reverse complement strand
CGGTGCGCAGGAAGTCGGCGGCGATGGCCGGAAACTTTTCTTCATCCTGATCGACGTCGCTCCACGCTTTTTGGATGCGCTCACCGAGATCGTTAAACAGCTCCATATCTGATAAGTACTTTCACGCAAACCCGTTTATCTGCTATATTTGCGTAACTCTCTACAATACTCAAATTCTGCTGAGGAAAAACTCCGGATGAGCGCAAACGTAAATACCATGAATGCCGCACACGCGGGTGATTTGGATCGACATCCAAAGGGACTCGCGGTCCTGTTTGCCACTGAAATGTGGGAGCGGTTCAGCTTCTACTCGATGCTCGCCCTTTTCACGCTGTACCTTCGCGATTCCCGGGAAGGGTTCGGTTGGACCGCGGCCGAGGCGACGTGGCTGTATTCGACGTACCTGATGTTCGTGTATTTGAGCCCGCTGGTTGGCGGTTTCATCGCGGACCGGTACACCGGCTATCGAAAGGCTGTGATGATCGGCGGATTCTTCTTCATGGCCGGCCACGCCACGCTCTCGATCCCCGCGATCTGGGCCGTATACCTCGCGCTTACCTTCCTTGTTATCGGTAACGGCTTTTTCAAACCCAATGTTTCGACGATGGTCGGCAACCTTTATCCCGAAGGCAGCCACCTCAAAGACCGCGCTTATAACATTTTCTATATGGGCATCAACGTCGGCGCTGCGCTCGCGCCGATCGTGATGGAGATCGTGAAGGCGTATTTCGGCTACCACGCAGCGTTCGCCGTAGCGGCATTTGGAATGGTGTTATCGGTCGCCACCCTCTGGTACTTCAAAGAACATGTTCAACGGGCTGACGAAAAAAATATGGGAATCGTTGGCGAGCGAGAAGATTCCGATCAAGGTGCCGATTCGGCGGCGACCGCGACGGACGCTCCGCCGCACGGCGTAAGCGACCAGGACGTGCGCGGCAGCCGCGGCGCCGGCAGCGACGCCGCCCGAAGCAATTTGATGGCTTCCGTACCCGACTCGAAACGGATAATGGCGCTGATCGTGGTTTTCGCCATCGTCATCGTTTTCTGGATGGTCTTCCATCAAAACGGCTCGACGCTGACTTATTTCGCGGACGATAACACCGATTGGAACGTCACAGGTACGATCTCAAATTCCATCAACGCGATCTGGATCCTGATACTTACATTCCCGCTCGTCGCGTTCTGGGGGTTTCTCGACCGACGCGGGAAGGAGCCTTCGACGCCGACGAAGATGGCGATCGGAATGACGCTCACCGGACTTTCTTTCATCGTTCTGTGGTACGGAGCGTCGGTCGGCGAAAACTCGGTTCGCACGCCGGAGCAGATCGCAACGGGGTCGTTTCGCATCAACGAACGTGTTGCCGGAAATCTAGTTGCGCAGGGCGTACCGAAGGACGTCGTGGATAAGTTAATGGCCGCTGAGGCCAGCGATGGCAAGAACGTGATCAATGGCGTGAAGTTCTCCGGACTCAGTGACGATGCCATTAGCGAAAGAAATAAAACAAATGCCGAAGAGGGCAAACCGGCGCTCACCGCGGCAGAAGTGGATCGGCTAAAGAGCGGTCAAAAGCAGCTCATCCATGCGGTTAATCAGGTTGCTCCGGGGCAAGGTGATGCTCACGGTGCGAAGATCCTTCAGGCCGCACATCTTTTCCGCGTCTCGCCGTTCTGGCTGATCTTTGCCTACATGGTGGTGACGCTGGGCGAGCTCATGCTTTCGCCGATGGGACTGTCGCTGGTTTCCAAGGTCGCGCCGATCAGCAAACGCGGACTTTTGATGGGCGGATGGTTCGTCGCAACGGCTATCGGAAATAAACTAACGCAGATCGGCGTCTTTTGGGACATCTGGCTCCAATCGACCTTCTTCCTGGTCCTGGCGTCGATGGCCCTTTTCATGGCTGTGGTCCTATTTTTGATCCTTAAACCACTAAAGAAAGCTATGCCCGGAGTTTGAGTTTTGGTTTTTTGTGGGGAATTAAAGGCAGGCATCTACCTCCTGCCTTTTTTATTTCTCGCGTTGTTTATACGCTTGCATAGCTTCAGCAGCACCGGCGTGCATTATCTCCGGCTTATGGTACTTCCAATATTTATCAAATTCTTCATCAGTCATAGCCTCGTTTTGTGAACGGGCTTTTTCCTTCAAATACTGTTCCGCCCATTCCCGCATCTCGGGAATTGTGTTCAACGCCGAGCGTGCTCCGTGCATCAAATTGTCGCGTTCCATACCTTATGTCCTCGTATGTTAGATTAGAAAATCGAAACAGCAATTACCAGACGCCGTATTATCAGGGCCCGTTTCGGGAGTTTAATGTGAGAAAGTACTTATTCAGTTTATTGATCATAATGTCACTGTGGCCGGCGGCCGCTTTTGCGCAAGGGACCGCAAAAGCCCCGGTCGCGGCTAAACCCGCGCTCGTAAAACCGGACTATAAGATCCCGTTCGTCAATAAAAAATTGGCGAACGGCCTGGAAGTGATCGTATATCCGGACAATGCCGTCCCTATCGTCACGGTCGAATTGGACGTGCGAAACGGCTCGTTCACCGAGCCGCCCGAGCTTAACGGCCTTTCGCACCTCTTCGAGCATATGTTCTTCAAGACGAACCAGGCGATCGTGCGACGGGAGCCGTATCTTCAAGAGATCGGGCAGCTCGGGATCACGTACAACGGCTCCACGCGCGAGGAAGTAGTGAACTATTTTTTCACGACGACAAATCAGCACGCTGGGACCGCAATACGGTTTATCAGCGACGCGGTGCGTTATCCGGTTTTCGATGAACGCGAGTTTGCGGCGGAGAAACAGGTCGTGATCGGGGAGATCGATCGCAACGAATCTAATCCGTTTTATTACCTCAACCGGACGTTGATGGACAAGATGTTTTACAAATACCCCACGCGCAAGAACCCGCTTGGAACGCGGCAGTCCATCGAGAGCGCGACCACGGAAAAAATGCGCACGATCCAATCGCGGTACTATGTGCCGAACAATGCGGCGTTGATCGTCACGGGCGACATCGATCCGCAGAATGCGTTCAAGCTAGCGGAACAATATTTCGGGGACTGGAAGGCACGCGAGGTCGATCCGTTCAAGGAATTCCCGCTCGTCGAACATCCGCCTATCTCCAAAAGCGAAGGGCACATCGTCGAGCAGCCCGTACAGAATGTGCTGATCCAGATCGGCTGGCACGGCCCTTCGATCGGGAAGGACAATGCAGCGACGTACGCGGCCGACGTTTTCTCGTACATCATCACGCAGCCGGATTCGCGCTTTCAGCGTAATCTTGTCGATAGCGGATTGGCGGTTGGCGTGGACGTAGGATATTACACGCAGCGAAATGTCGGGCCGATCGTCGTGACTTTGGTGACGACGCCGGAGAAAGCAAAGGCAGCGCTCGCTGCTGTTTACACGGAGATCGCGAATTGGGACAAGCCGGCCGCTTTCACCGACGCCGAATTGCAGAACGCTAAAACGATCCTCGAAGCGCGCGACCTTTTCGACCGCGAGAAGTTGAGCGAATATGCGCATACTTTGGGTTTCTGGTGGTCCTCGACCGGTATCGAATACTTCCAGGGTTATCACCAGAACCTGCGCGCCATAACAAGAGAGGACACGAACCGCTACATCCGCACATACGTCCACGGCAAGCCGCATATCGGCGTCGCATTGCTTTCGAAAGAATCACAGGCAGCTGCCCGCCTCACCGCGGAGGACCTGATCGGGAAATAGAATGACAATTAATATTTTGATTTCGAGAAGAACAATTCTCGCTTTCGCACTTATTGCCGCAGTTTTTCAGTCGGTCATTTTCGCACAGGCGGTTGGCACCGACCTTTCTTCACAAGCCGCGCTCGTGACGGAATTCGACGTCAACGGGATGAAGGTACTCGTTAAGCGCCGGCCGGCGAGCGCGACCGTAGCCGCAGGTCTTTTTTTCCGCGGAGGAGTTCGGAACCTGACGGCGCAAAACGCAGGCGTGGAAAACTTTATGCTCACCGCAGCAACAGCGGGCAGCAAGAAATTTCCCCGCGTGACCATGCGTCGCGAGCTTGCGAGCACCGGGAGTGCGATCGCGTCGGGAGCGAGCTACGATTTTAGCGTCTTGTCGCTGGTTTCGACACGCGAGCATTTCGACAGATCGTGGGAGATCTTTACCGACGTCGCCCTGCAGCCTGCTTTCGCAGCCGAAGACGTCGAACTCGCGCGGGAGCGGATCGTCACATCCCTGCGGAACCAGACCGATGACCCCGACGGCTTTCTTCAGTATTTGGCGAACCGTACGATAAATGCGAACACGGCGTACGAACACGATCCCAGCGGAACGATCGAAACCGTGACCGCGATCAAAGCAGCCGACCTGGTCGGTTATCATCGTTCGCTTATGCAAACCTCCCGGCTTCTAATGGTTGTCGTCGGAGATGTCGATCCGGCACGGGTGAAGCAGCGGATCACCGAATCATTCGGAAAGCTGCCGCGGGGCAATTATAAAGAACCGGCCGCTCCCGCGCTGGACTTCTCAAAGCCCACCCTCGACGTCACCCAGCGCACGCTCCCGACAAACTACATACAGGGCGAATTCGCCGCTCCATCGGTCAGCAGCCCGGACTATTATGCGATGCGCGTCGCCACGACGATCCTTCGCGACCGCGTCTTCGAAGAGGTGCGTGTGAAACGGAATCTTTCTTACGCTCCGAGCGCGGATCTAGGCAGTACTGCCGCCAATACGGGCAGCATTTACGTTTCGGCCGTCGATGCAAATCAGGCGATTCGGGTAATGCTCGACGAGATCCAGAAACTGAAGACACTGCCGGTGGACCCGAGAGAGATCTCCGGGGTTTCCGGGCAGTTCTTAACAACCTACTTCATCGGCCAGGAAACCAACGCCGCGCAGGCAGCAGAACTTGCGCGCTATGAACTGATCGGCGGCGGATGGCGTAACAGTTTTCAGTTCCTGAACCGCGTTCGCGAGGTAAAGGCGTCGGACATTCAGGCGGTCGCTAACAAGTACATAAAGAATCTTAGGTTCGTGGTGGTGGGAAATCCCGCATCGATAGACCGCACGATCTTCCTTCAGAATCAAGCAGCAATGAAATAACACATAAAGGACGCAAATTGTTTGCGTCCTTTATGTTCATTTCAAAAGGCTACAGAGTTTCTCGCGCTTTCTTTGCAGGAGCGTCCGGCCGCTTGTTGGGTTCCGACCTTTGAGGCTCGCTTTTTTGCGGTGGCGGGTCGCTCTTCTTCGATGGTTCTTCGCCTCGGGACGGCTCCTTTTTTG
>JAICPV010000175.1 GCA_025929655.1 Pyrinomonadaceae bacterium | reverse complement strand
GAGAGCAGGTTCAGTGCGGACATGAAGTTTTCGCGACCGATCACGCTTGGAAGCGAGCGTTTCGTGCTCGAACCGAGCTTCAGCGTGTTCAACGTCTTCAACAACAGCCCGCGGAACACTTACGGCGGTTTGGCGATCCCGAACCTCTGTACCTCGGCTACGATCACGGCCAGTTGTCCGACCGGAAATACCGGCAGGACCGGTCTGGTGGTTGCGAACTTCGGTTCGCTGACCTACGCGTACACGCCGGAGGATATTCCCGATCTCACTGAAGCTCGCGGATTGTTTAACCGTCGCCGTCAGCTGCAGTTTGGTATCCGCTTCACCTTCTAACAGAAGGCGAACATTAATTAGAGAATCATCTCGTTTTGGAGGCGAACTTCGGTTCGCCTCATTTTTTGTTTATCGTTGGTACTTGCATAATTGACTTAGCACAGTTGGTTATCCCAAACATGTCCGAACGCATCTATCGCGATTCCGTTCACAATATCATTCGTGTCGACGCGGATGACAGGCTGGGAAAGCTGGTCGTAAATCTGATCGACACGGCGGAGTTTCAGCGGCTGCGGCGTATACGCCAGCTAGGGTTGGCGCATTTCGCGTATCAGGGAGCGGAGCATTCCAGGTTCACTCACAGTTTGGGTGCTTACCATCTCGCAACACGGCTTCTTGAGCGGCTTGCGGGTAAATACGATATTTCCGCAGAAGATGCGGCTGCGGTCCGACTGGCGGCGCTTCTCCACGACGTCGGCCACGGGCCTTTTTCCCACGTCGTCGAGAAGATCCTCGATTTTCATCACGAAGAATTTTCGAAGGAAGCGATCCTAAGCAGCGATACCGAGATCGGCCGCGCTTTGCGGGAGTATTCCCGAAGCCTGCCGGAGAAGCTGGCGGCGGTGATCGGGGGAGACTTTCATCCGCTGGCACTGTCGCAGATCGTGTCATCGCAGCTCGATGTTGACAGGATGGATTACCTGCTGCGCGACAGCCTGATGACCGGCGTCAAATACGGCGTCTTCGATCTGGAATGGGTCCTGAAGTCGCTCGAGATCGACGAGGAGCACGACCGGCTTTACATATCTGCGCCTGGTATTTACGCCGTGGAAGATTATCTTCAATCCCGTTATTACATGTACCGCCAGGTCTATTTCCACCGGACGCTTCGCGCCGCCGAGGCGGTGCTCCAGTCGCTGCTCCGGCGTGCATTGCAGCTATTTGCAAATGGCGAGGGTGTTTGGTTTTCGGAGGGGACGGCGTTTGAAAAGATCCTGTCCGGAGAGCGGCTGACGCTGCGCGAGCATTTGTCGCTGGACGATTCAGATTTCATGTTCCATATCAAACGCTGGTGCGAATCCGGCGATCCTATCCTCGCGGACCTGTCTTCCCGATTTCTCAATCGGCGGCTTTTCAAGGCCTTCGACCTCGACATGCAGGAAGCGGAGCAGCGATCGTTTATCGATGGCGTGAAATCCCTTGTGAAAAAGCACGGGCTTGTCAGCGAATACTACGTGGTCGAGGACAAGGGCGGAAACGTAAACCACTCATTCTATGCGCCGAATGACGCCGATGCGAAGGACCAGATCTTCGTCGAAGACGGGTTTTCGCGGTCGAAAATTCGCGAGATCTCCGAGGTGAGCTCGGCCGTCCGCGGCCTGCAGAAGGGATATCGTATCCACCGCCTCAATTTTCCGGCGGAATTTTCCGATCAGGTCGCGGCGCTCTATCACACATGAAAATGCGCGCCCCAATAGTTTTGGCGATTGTAACTGCCGCATGTATTTCTGCGGCGGGGGCCAAACCAAGGCTCGCACTTCTCACCCCCGACAACGCGGCGCTTAGCATTCGTTACGCACGCGGTTTGGAGCGATCGCTCGATGCCGAATTTCGCGTCCTGGATCCCGATCTCGCAACCTCCGCCTATGCTTCTTTGACAATAGAGAACCCGTTCAATCAAACGGTAGAAAGCGCCAAAAGTATCGGTACGATCATTGGCTGCGATCATTTCATTTTGGTTAAGGCCGAAACGTCGAGGCGCAGTTCTTCTGACCGGCCGAGCTATTTCGAAGCGTCGGCTTTTATCTTTCTTGCGAACGCGCGCAGCGGCCGGCTTGAAAAATTCCTGCTCGCGACAAAACAAGCCGAAACCGCAGCAGCGGCTGAGAACGCATTGGTGACCGATGCGGATGCGATCGCCGGTTTGATAGTTTCGGCCCTTAGGTCTGCAGCGTCGGTGGCGGACACGGAATATGCGATGTTCGATCCCGATTCGAAAGCCATGCGGCCCGCGATGCCTTATCGAAGGATCAAGCCCGAATACACCGTCACCGCGTTTCTTTATGACGTAAAGGCGACCGTCGACGCCGAGGTGAGCGTCGATGAAAAGGGTACGGTGAGAAAGATCGATATCGTACGCTGGGCCGGGTTCGGGCTCGATGAAGCCGTCATCGATGCGGTCAACAAAATGAACTGGCGTGCCGGCGAGCGGAATGGGAAGCCGTTGGCGATGCGTGTTTTACTGCGTTACAATTTCACTAAGCTCGACAAGGATCGTCCGGCGGCCAGCTCTCCAAATGAAGTATCTCCGCGCCTCGCTCAGGTTTTTAGCTTTCGTGCTCAGCACGCTCGTTCTTTATGCGTTCTGGTGGCTCCTCAGCTTCTTTATTCCTAACAGGCAGTATTGGCGACAGCTCGCCTTCGGATGGTGGACGATGTCGTTCGTAAAGCTGTCCGGGATGAAGATCGAAGTGATCGGCACACCGCCACAGCCGCCGTTCTTTCTGGTTTCGAATCATCTCAGCTACGTGGATATCGCCGCTCTTCGGGCCGTTGTCACCGGGGTCTTTGTCGCAAAAAGAGAGATCGAAGACTGGTTCCTAGCGGGACGGATCGTCCGCGATATGGGCGTCGTTTTCATCGACCGTAAGAAGAGGCGCGACATACCCCGCGCGGGCCAGCAGATCATCGAGCGACTGGACAGCGGTGAAGGCGTGATCGTGTTTCCCGAAGGAACGAGCACGAAAGGCGAAGAGGTCCTTCCATTCAATTCGTCGTTCTTCGAATTCGCTGCGGAAGCCGATTTCCCGGTTTCCTACGTGGCAGTGAGTTACCGAACGCCGCTCGGGGAGATGCCCGCAAGCGAAGCGGTTTGCTGGTGGGACGACACCACCTTCCTCGCTCATATGTTCCGGTTGTTCACCGTTCGGACATACACCGCGGTCCTGAATTTCGGCGATCAGCAGATACTAAATCCGGACCGCAAGAAGCTCGCCCACGAGCTACACGATAAAGTCGCGGAGTCGTTCGTGCCGGTGATCTGAAATAAACATATACACACTGCTTGCGTAATAATTACAAAGGAATTCAAAGGAGTTAAAGATGAAGATCCCATTTATTCGAATATTTGCAATAGCCGCCGTTGCCATTATGGCGGCACAGGCGTTTACGCAAACTAGGCCTTTCGATACCGGCCGGATGGATACGACGGTCAGCCCGTGCAGCGATTTCTTTGCATACGTAAACGGCACGTGGCTGAAGAACACCCAAATACCTGCCTCCGAGACGCGCTGGGGGACATTCAACATCCTCGCCGACAGCAACAACGCGCTGCTCCGCGAGATCCTCGAAACCAGCGCCAAAGCGAAGGCCAAAGAAGGCACCGACGCGCAATTGATCGGCGATTTCTATTCGGCTTGCATGGACGAAGCGTCGATCGAAAGAGTCGGCACGAAACCCATCGAACCGTTTTTGCGGGAGATCGCGGCGATCAAAGATACAGCCTCGCTGCAGCGCGAGATAGCGAAACTGCACGACACAGGCTTGCCCGCCGTGTTCACCTTCGGCGCAGGTGCGGACTTGAAGGACACGAATTCGGTGATCATCAACGCCTTTCAGGGCGGCCTATCGCTACCCAACCGCGATTACTATCTCAACACCGACCCGAAATCCGTCGAGACTCGGGCGAAATTCGTCGATTACATGACGACAATGTTCAAACTGCTCGGCGACAGCCCGGAAGCCGCAGCGAAGAACGCCGCGACCGTGATGGAGTTGCAGACTCGTCTGGCGAAGGCATCGCTTTCGCAAGTCGAGCTTCGAAACCCCGACAATCGCTACAACAAGGTTACGCTTTCTTCCGCGCAGTCAATGACGCCGGATTTTTCATGGAACGCGTATCTCGAAGAGCGCGGCGTTCCCGCTCAGTCGGAAATGAACATCGCGCCGCCGAGATTCTTCACCGAGGTGAACGCGATGATGAAGGACGTTTCGATCGACGAATGGAAAACTTATCTTCGGTTCATGGTCGCGAATGCCGCTTCACCGATGCTTGCTAAACGTTTCGCCGAAGCGAACTTCGACTTCTTCAACCGCTATCTCGGCGGCCAGAAGGAACAGCAGCCGCGCTGGAAGACCTGCGTACAGCAGACGAACGCAAACCTCGGTGAAGCCCTCGGCATGGAATACGCAAAACGCGCGTTCACGCCCGCCGCGAAAGCGCGGATGAACGAGCTGATAGACAACCTAATGCTCGCTATGAAAGACCGCATCGGCGGCCTCGAGTGGATGAGCGAGGAGACGAAAAAGCAGGCGCTCCAGAAGCTCTCGACCTTCAAGCGAAAGATCGGCTACCCGGACGTCCTTCGCGGCTACAAAGGGCTGACGATCGATGACAGATCGTACGCGGGAAACCTAATCCGGTCTAATGAGTTTCAGGTCCGCCGCAATTTCCAGGACCTCGGCAAACCGCGCGATAAGACGCGTATGAACATGACGCCGCCGACCGTCAATGCGTCGTACAGCTCACAGAACAATGACATCACGTTCCCAGCCGGGATCCTGCAGCCGCCGTTCTTCAATTTCGAAGCGGACGACGCGCTCAATTACGGCGCGATCGGCGGCGTGATCGGGCACGAGATCACCCACGGGTTCGACGATCAGGGCAGCCGCTTCGACGCGGACGGCAATCTGAAAATGTGGTGGACGCCCGAGGACAGAAAGAAATTCGAAGATCGCGCAGCATGCGTGATCAAGCAGTACGACAGCTTCGAGGTTCAACCGGGTTTGTTCATCAACGGCAAGCTCACGCTCGGCGAGAACATCGGCGACTTCGCGGGCCTGACGGTTGCCCACCGCGCGTACGAGCTTTCGCGGAAGGGTAAACCGGAACCCGCACCGATCGACGGCTTCACCGACGAGCAGCGTTTCTTCCTGGGCTGGGGACAGGTTTGGGCTGGCAAGTACACGCCCGAGGCCGAACGCCTGCAAGTCGCGACGAACGTCCATTCGCTGCCGAAATGGCGCGTCAATGGGCCGCTTTCGAACATGCCGCAGTTCGCCGCCGCGTTCAACTGCAAACCCGGAGACCCGATGGTCCGCGGAGAAGCAGCCTGCGCGATCTGGTAACCGCCGGACCGCACACGGCTCGCGTGCAATGAGCGAAGCAAAAAGGGCGGGGGCAGCTGCGTTCCTGACTGAGACTTGTTAACCTGATTCCGGCAAAACCGAAACAACTTAACAGATCACAGTACGGAAGCGGGCATCGCCCCCGCTCTTACTTTCGTTTATTCCAGCCTTACGTTCGCACCGGCAATTTTGCCCTCGGCGTCCACAGCAAAGTTGACGCGGACTTTCATACCGCTCGCGAGAACGGCCCGATACAGGCGGCGTTCGGTGCCGCCGGCATTTTCGGCGGTCAGCAGCTCGAACGTCTTTAGTCCGGCCTCATTGCCGAGCGGGCCTTTTAGTTGTTTGATCCTTTCGGGACCTGCTTCGGTTCGGAAGGAGT
>JAICPV010000340.1 GCA_025929655.1 Pyrinomonadaceae bacterium | reverse complement strand
GATATGGCGTATTCGTGGAATCCTTGCGAATACAACGTCAGCGACGAAGGGATGGAACGGGGGAACTGCCTGCACGTATGGAAGCTTCGCGACAAAAAGTGGTGGATCGTCCTCGCGGCTTTCGCCCGCGTCGAAAGCGGCCTTAAACCGGTCCTAAAAACAAAAACCGCCAGGCAAAAATGACCGGCGGTTTTCTTCCTATCGATTTTGGAATTCTTAAACCGTAGGTTTCTTTAGGATCGCCGCCAAGGCCTGTGCGCGTTCCGCGTCATTTGCTTTCAGCGTCCTCGCGGTCTTTTCCAGGGACGCGGCAACGCTCTTCAGCTTGTTCGTCTTCTTCGTCGATTCCGCGTCCTGTATCGCCGCTCTTATTTCACCAATGCGGTCGGCCGACAACGCGCCACTACGCTCGAGCTGGTCGATATACGCTTTCGCAGTCGTTAGCGTACGCGGCCATTCGATACGTTGCTGTTGCTGGACGTTCAGCTCTGACATCCGCACCGCCTTCGCCGCGTCGATCTCGTTCTGAGTGAGATGTTTCGTAGGAATGAGCTCAAAGATATCCAACCCGCGAGCAATTTCCGAAGCGTAAATGTGGCCGTTGTACCAATATGCTGACCAATGACCGCCCATCACAAGCATCTTCGGATCGATCGGACCGCGATCGAAATAGGCGATCTCAACCGGGTTCGCCGGATCAGTGAAATCCATTATTGAGATGCCGCCCTGGTACCATGCCTGCACCTTGATGTCCCGTCCCGGAACAGGAACAAGCGAACCGTTATGCGCGACGCAGTTCTCTGTATCGCCCTGGGCCGCAGAAAGCTTGTAATAATTAGCGAACTTGAGCTTGTTCTCCGTAAGATGGAAAAGAGCGTTCGCTCCCCATTTATTGGGATCGTTCTCGCGGCAACGTGCACCCATTCCGCCGCCCCATTCATCGGTGAACACGACCGTCGATCCGTCGTTGGAGAATGAAGCGGAATGCCAATAAGCGTAGTTCGGATCGTTAACGGACTCGATTCGCTTCGGATTGACCGGGTCTTTAATATCAAGGAGAATTCCGTTCCCGGAACATGCACCGGCAGCCAAGCCGATCTCCGGATAGACCGTTATGTCGTGGCACTGGTCGGTTTCCGAAGGACGGCCGGTTCCGTGCGTCGCGGCACTCATCAACTCATTGATCTTGCCGGTGGCCTGGTCGCCGAAAATACGCGGTGTGGAAACGATCTTCGCTTCCTGCGGAGCCGACAGAGGCACCTTGATGATATCTATTCGAAATAGGGCTGTATTCGGGTCCTTATCAGGGGCGCCGCCCGAACACCCGGCGAGCTCCTCATTCGGGCGAACACCCGACGTCCCGGAAACGTAAATATAAACATTCTCTTTATCGTCAGGATCGACAAGCAACGTGTGCGTGTGCGATCCGCGGCAAGTTTGTACAGCACCGACTTGTTTCGGGCTCCGAATATCAGAGATATCAAAGATCCTTATCCCTCTAAACCGGTCTTTGCTAGATGCCGGAGCATTGGCCTGACCTTCAGGGATAGGGATGCCTTGCGTGCCGCAGTCCAGCCGCCCGTTCGGCATTTCGACCGACATGAACATCAGGTTTTTGTGGACCGATACGTCACCCTGCCCGCCCGGACAAATGATCGAAGTTAATAAACTGGTTTTTGAGGGATCCGAGATGTCATAGATGTTCATCCCGTAAAAATTACCCATGAAAAGCCGATTGCCCTGAAAAGCCAAATCGGAATTCGCGAACGCAAGTCCGGCGAAACCCATTCTTTGAGCAGCGGGAATTTGGGACGGATCGGCGACCCCCAGTGCCTTAAGGGCCGTGGCGACTTTCGGCGAATTAGGATCCACACCCATGTCGAATGCGTCAGGCTTCTTCAGCAACTGAATATGCCTGATCCCGACTGCAGCCTCTCCGGCGTCATATACGCCCGGTGACAATTTCGCGCGCGGGTCGTTTACATCCGCGCCGTGCATCCCTGCCGGCATCGGCGTCGGCGACGCCTTCGGCGTAGTTTGGGCCGAAAGGCCCGCTGCAGTAGCAAAAAAGCAAAGAAACAGTGAAGTAACTAAGTGAGTTGTTCTTTTCATCGTTTTAATATTACGGTTTTTCGCCCAATAAGGTTTGCATCGACCTGATCTCGGCACGCTGGCCCGTATCGACGTCGATCGCGAAATTGTAAATCTCGGCATCCTGGCCCGCACCGGCCGAATCGAACAGATTTTTTACCATAACGAGCGCTCCGTTATGGTGCTGGATCATTCCTCTTAGAAAAAGCCGGTCAAATTCGGTACCTTTCGCGTTCCGCAAGGCGTCCATCTGCTTCGGCGAGAGCATGCCCGGCATGAGCGGACCGTGCGCCGCCATATCGTGGCCCGGCATATCCATTTTTGGCATTTCCGAGGATTCACCTCGCAATTCGAGCCATCGTTTCATGAAATCCATCTCGTCCTGCTGCGATCGGCTAATACGAGCTCCCAGCAGCCTGACGGCTTTGTTTTCAGTCCGGGAATCGATCATATCCGTCATTTCAACGGCCTGCGCGTGATGCATGATCATGCCGCGCATGAATTCGATATCTATTTTTGAACTGGCAAGAAGTGTCCCTCGTGTATTTGCGGGAAGAATACGCGTCGGCTGCCCAGGAGCACCCGGCTGAACCACGACCGGCGTCCGCGCCGGTTCCTGCGCTCGGCCAACACCGTGACACAAGACAAGAAGAGCGACAGCCAAAAACCCGGAAAATACCTTCGCTGTTTTTGAAATGTTTGATCGAGTATTTAAATCCATCGAATCGCAAGAAAAGACTACTTCAATAGCTAGGCTTCAACAAAGCCGCCGAGGTTATGATGCGATTCGATCTGCTTTAAGATGTTATCGATAGACGGTAAATACTTGCCGTCGGTAGATACTTTTATCGTAGGGACGTCCAGGTCGGGCGGTTCATAAGGGGCGGGGTCCAGGAACTCGCCGGTCGCCCTGAAATGGACGACGCGGTTGTCGCCGTGGAATCGCTCGCGTTCCGGGTTGGCCAATCCTCGCTCCAAGTGGCGTCTTGCCGCGAGCTGCGGGTCGATCGAACATATTATTAAGAACGGTGAACTCGATTCTCGAATCTTCGCTATTCGCGGTTCCCAAACTTTGTGTTGAAACGCGGCCTCGATCACAACGGACACATTCGCATTTAGATAATTACCAACTACTTCGAAGAAAAATCCGGTAACGTAAAGGTCCGTGTCCTGCGCCAGGTCGGTGTTTCGCACCTCGAATGTGTTCACGTAACCTTCCTTGATGACATCGCGGCTGATCACCGGCATCCACAGCCGATCGCCGAGCTTCTTTGCAAGCGTGGTCTTTCCCGACCCCGCTTGACCCGTCACAATGATGCACTTTGGTTTTTTTGGCATTTGCCGATTTGGTTTAGTTCTAGCGAAAAGATCCAATTCGCAACGATGCAAAATCTCTGTTTTAGAACAAATACGTTTTGGGTTAAGGCCTATTTACTTTGCCACCGGCGAATCAGGCGGAAGAAAACTCCTGTGCCAATGCCTGCGGTTACTCCCAGAATGGTCGCGATCGCGGTCATCCCTGCTGCGCCGGG
>JAICPV010000348.1 GCA_025929655.1 Pyrinomonadaceae bacterium | reverse complement strand
GGTGCCAAAGCTCGGCAAGATCAAACGATTTTAGATTTTGGATTTGGGATTTTGGATTTGATTCCGCAGTCCGCATTCCGCATTCCGCAATCGAAAGTGCCGGGTCTCCGATCAAGAGCGCGCAATCGGATTCACTTAGCATAGCGTTGATATCCGGAGATGCGTCCCGCCACTCGGGTTCGAAACCGAGAAATTCACGAAAAACAATTTTCGTAAGTACGATGGAAGTTCGAGATGAATCATCGAGCGATACCGATTTCACATTCTCGAGTTCTTCGCCCCGGGTTACAAGACAAACGCTCCGCACTTTGTTTTTCGCGCCGACACAGACATCGGGAACGAGTCTTACGCCGTCGATCAATTGCGACGCGATCACCGGCACCAGCGCGGCATCGACGCGGCCCTGTAACAGCAATTCAGCAGAACGCGACGGGGCGTTGTCCAGGATCAACTCGACCTTGCCGTGATACGAGCCGTACAGTAGGCTCCAGATCAGCGGTGCGGTGTTTGAGTAACTTGATGCGGAAAGTCGCGGCGGCATTCAGAGCAAAGTTTCACGCAAAGACGCAAAGAACGCAAAGCCGTTGCAGACGTCCGCACGCAGTAAGGGCGAAAATAATTCGCATTTGAATTAGACTATTTAGAAGAAATGAAGATCTACGACGTTACCGTTCCGATCAGCGCCGAGGTGCCGATCTACAGGGGCGATCCGGGCGTTTTGGTTTCGGCTTTCAAATCGATCGCGGGCGGCTCCACTGCGAACGTTTCTGAGATCTCGTTCGGGGTCCACACCGGGACGCACGTCGATGCGCCGAACCATTTCATCGACGGTGCCAAACGCGTCCATGAGCTTGATCCGGAAAAACTGATCGGCCCCTGCCGAGTGATCGAGATATACGACGAGATAGTTGAGATCGAACCGAACCATATCGGCGATCTCGCCGGTATCGAGCGCGTTTTGTTCAAAACGCGCAATTCGCAATTCTGGAGCGAGCCGGAAAAAGGTTTTCGGACCGATTTCACGTACATCACGCCGGAAACGGCGATCACGCTGGTAGAAAACAATATCAAACTAGTAGGCATCGATTATTTGTCGAT
This sequence comes from Pyrinomonadaceae bacterium, assembly GCA_025929655.1. Taxonomy (GTDB): domain Bacteria; phylum Acidobacteriota; class Blastocatellia; order Pyrinomonadales; family Pyrinomonadaceae; genus OLB17. The sequence continues at coordinate 2,460 of JAICPV010000348.1, read as the reverse complement.
CGAAAAAAGCGGCGGCAAAACAAAGCCGGTTCATACGACGCTGCTCGCAAAAGAGATCGTCATTCTTGAAGGCCTGGATCTTCGCGAAGTTCCGCCGGGCGATTACGAACTGATATGCATGCCGCTGAAATACATCGGCGCAGGCGGCGACGGAGCTCCGGCGAGGACGATCCTCAGACAGAAACCCGACCGATAGGGAGTGTGTGGCTCGCTCTCAACTTTTTGACACCCTCGCTATCGCTCAGATTTCCGCCTCTGATCATGAACGTAAACGATAGACAATACCGAGCCAAGGTTTACGATCTCGTAAATCAGATCCCGCGCGGGCGGGTGATGACCTACGGCCAGATCGCGATCATTTTGGGCGAAGGTTATACAGCCAGGACGGTCGGTTATGTGATGCACGGCGCGGAAGACGGTGTTCCGTGGCAGCGTGTGATCAATTCGCAGGGGAAATGTTCGACCAGCAAGCTCTCGATCCCCATCGATCTGCAGCAGACAATGCTCGAACAGGAAGGCGTGGTTTTCAGTCCAAAAGGAAAGTGCGACCTTGCGAAATATCAATGGTGGCCGCAGGGTTTCGAGCCCGAAGAAGAACAACCTTCCCTACTGACATAGCAAATGAATTTTACCTTTAGAGGCTGACAGCAATTTATTGTACGCTCGCAAGGGACATCAGATCGGCGGAGAATGCAGGCTCGGAATGGTCGAAAACGGCATCTAGTTCTTTTTCGACGGAGCCATGGCCGGCCGGGATCTTCTTTACAAGCGGCTCGAAGTTGCGGAAATCGTAAAGTTCCGGGTCGAGCAGGTGCGAGCCCGTCACGTTTGTTAAAGCTGTCAAAATAGACTGACGAAGCGACGGGATCTCATCCGCGAGCTGCGAAATCAACTTTTTCACACGCGCGCGTTTCAGGTTCGGCTGCGATCCGCAGAGGTTGCATGGGATGATCGGGAATTGCTTTTCTTCTGCGTAAGCGACGATCTCGGATTCCTGTGCATATGCGAGGGGACGAATTATCGTATTTCGCCCGTCGTCGGAGCGCAGGATCGGCGGCATTGCCTTCAATTGGCCTACGTAGAATAAATTTAAAAGAAAAGTGTTGATAATATCGTCGCCGTGGTGTCCGAGGGCGATCTTCGTGCAGCCTTCCTCGACCGCGACGTTGTAGAGAATGCCTCGTCGAAGCCGCGAACAAAGCGAGCAGAATGTTTTCCCCTCCGGAATATGGGCTTTGACGATCGAATATGTGTCCTCCTCGACGATGCGGTATCTGACGCCAATCGAATCGAGGTAGCCCGGCAGCACCTCTTCAGGAAAGCCGGGCTGCTTTTGGTCGAGATTGACGGCCAGGATTTCGAACTCCACGGGAGCCCGTTTTTGCACATCCAGCAGAAGGTCGAGCATCGTATAGCTGTCCTTCCCGCCCGACAGGCACACCATTACCCGGTCGCCCTCGTCGATCATGCCGAAATCGCCGATCGCACGGCCCATCTTCTTAAGAAGCCTGGTTTTTGTCTTCGTTTCTACGAACATCCGAAACCTTAGATTCTTGCATGGGGCGTGCGGTTACCGCAAATTTGCTTTACACAGTGTAAAACAATCGTTTATGATAATTGGCGAAGGCGCACAGATAACCGGCAAGCTGCCCACACACGTCGCTTTTCCGGCCTCACCTGTTAGTTCCGCCTCTAATCCGCTACGTAGAAAAAGGAGTACACCGATGATCAGAATGGGCAGAGGCTCGAAAAACGACACGCCGGATACGACGCCGGTACAGAATTACAACAATACACCCACGTCCACCCAGCCGACGTATCAGTATCAAAGCGAGGCGGTCGCTGCACCGTCGCGGGCCGTGACGGACAGCGAATCGATGGCGCGCGACATTAAGGAAGGCCGCCTGAGCGGGTTCGTCGGCCACGGCACGGTGCTGACGGGCGAGACGAATTTCCAGGCGATGCTTCGCGTTGATGGCCATCTTCTCGGAACGGTCGCATCGGAATCCGGCACCCTGCTGGTCGGCACGAACGGCCAGGTCGATGCAAATGTCGCGGTTTCGACTGCGATCATTAACGGAAACGTGAACGGCGACATCGTCGCGACCGAAAGGATTCAGCTCGGCCGGACCGCACGCGTGATCGGGAACATTCAAACGCCGAGGCTCGTCCTGGAAGACGGTGCTATTTTAGAAGGAAGCTGCAGCATGCTTAAGGCGAAGGAAGCCATCGATGCTCAGGCCGCCGAATCGCGTCCCAAGTATCAGCAGTCCGAATACCCGTCGACAGCCTCGGACGACGAAGACGAGGCCGAATCGCTGTTCACCTCATCGACAACCGACGACGAGGAAGAAGAAGATGAAGAAAAGGCCGATGCCGCGGCAGTGGTCTGATCGGTAGATCAATAAAGTTTCTAGGGCGAGTCAAGGCTCGCCTTTTTTATTTTTGTTCTCATGTGGT
>JAICPV010000400.1 GCA_025929655.1 Pyrinomonadaceae bacterium | reverse complement strand
GATCGAATCGATCGGTATTCCGCTAGTGTTGGTGGCGATGACAGCGTCCGGTTTACGATTTTTCTCGACTTCGGCGAAAAGTTTGTGTTTGATATCGAGATTTTCAACGACGGCTTCAATTACGAGGTCGCAATCTTTTAGCTTATCGATGTCATCCGCAAAGTTCCCGGTCTTGATCAGCTTCGCGTTGTCGGCGAGCATGAACGGCGCCGGCTTTAGCTTTTTCGATGCCTCGAAAAGAGAATTGACGATCCTGTTTCGAACCTGCGGCGATTCCAAGGTCAGCCCCTTCTTTTCCTCTTCCGGTGTCAACTCGCCCGGGGCGATATCCAGCAGCAACGTCGGTATCCCGGCGTTTGCTAGGTGCGCCGCGATGCCCGCTCCCATCGTCCCCGCGCCCAGTACGGCCGCCTTTCTTACATCGAATTTGGCGTCTTTTATAATGTTCTGCTCCTCGCCCGAAACCGCCGCTCCCGCCGTATTTGCCATCTCAATTTCTTCCTTTTAATGATTCCTGAAATATTAGCAGAATTGTACTGAATGAACGTTCATTCAGCAAACATTCAGTTCGAATTATCCAAATTTCACGGCGGATTGTACGGCATCCAACATAGAGATCGTTTTTCCGAAAATAAACTGCTTGCATGCTCCCACTTGTGCGGCCGTTGCGGCCATAGCTCTTTCGGGATGACGGCCTCGTCATCGACAGGGGGGTATAATGTTCCGGCTCCTGCAAATAGCGAAAACGCTGTTCCTTCCCGCCTTTCTCCTCGCTGGTTTCTCATACACTTTCGCTCAAACCGTGCACGACAAAGATCGTATCTTATCTAGTAATCGCCGTGATTCGACAAAAACACCCTTGCGGGAACCGCGGATGAGCGAACCGCCGAAGCTTCCGTTTGAACGCTCGGTGATCATCTACTATAAAGGCCCCGGTAGAAGTTCAAAGTCCGATGCCGGGGCGGTGCGCGACCAGCCGTCCGGCGGCGAAACCGGCGATCCAAAAAAGTCTGCGGGGAACTCCGCTGCGGCTCGATCTCCCAAGGCTGCCCGGACCGGTATCCTGCTACAGCTCGAGCCTAGATTGATCTACTATCGAGTTCCGGGGCCGTCGCCTTCGGTCATGAAAACCTCGGAAACCCATTTGGAAAAGAAGACTCCGGCCGCGGTCAGCAGCGCTAAGGCTGAGAGCGGTCCTGCTCTGAATGCTTTGTCCGATCCGGCACGGAAAAAACAACTTCAATACGCGGTCCAGTCGAATCGTTTTTCCGGAGAAGCCGCCGGTTTCACTGCTTCAAAATTAAGCGTTGGTCTTAAGGTAGAGAGCATCGGCCCGAAACCGATCGAAGTCAGGCCTGCTGCGACCAAAAAGTCCCTCCCGTCGCTCGTGACCGCCCGACCATCGGAACTGTCGATGAATCTGGTTCCGCGGCCGGTACCTGGATCCCCGGTCCAACCGAACCTGGTTGACTCCAAGCAGGATGAAGCTCGCCCGGTGGACCTCGCGAGTCCGGCGGAAAAAACATTCGCTGACCCGGTTTCACACGTCGATGCGGCAGCATATGCCACGGCCGAGGTCGCCGAAATGAACAATTCGGCCGTGGGCCTGACCATCGAAGCTAACTATTCCGAGGCCGAGGCACTCTTGCGAAAAGCGATCGAGGTGGAGCCTGGAATGGCGAAGCTTCACCGCAACCTCAGCATCGTTTACGAAAGGATGTCAAAGATCGATGAAGCAGTTGTTTCGGCACGCGAAGCCGCGAAACTAGCACCGGACGAGCCCTCAGTCCTCGAACAGCTATGTGCTCTTGAGCTTGCCACAGACAACTCGGAGAACTCTATCAGGTGCTTCGAAAAACTCGGGTCGCTCCGGCCTCTTGATGTGCTGTCGCAAACGCACTATGGCACTGCGCTGTTTCGATCGGGAAAGGTCGACGAATCGCTTCCCGTCCTTGAGAAATCCGCGGCCTCTACACCGGTGCTCGCCGAAGCGCAGAATGCGGTCGGCGTAGTTTATTACATGCAAAAACGCGTCGACGAAGCGATCGAGGCGTTCAAACGGGGAGTCGAGGCCGCGCCGCACCTTTTCAAGATCCGCTTCAACCTCGGAGTAGCTCAGCTTTCGATTCAAAACAGAGCCGGGGCGATCAGCCAATACAACATTCTAAAAGCAGAGAATCCCGAGCTCGCCGGTCAGCTTTACCGGATGCTTTACGGCGGCCAGATCCTGTTCGTGGATGACATGAAAAGTCGCAAGCGTTAAGTCGGAGAGGATCGCGCAAACTCACCGCTTTCGCTTGTTTTTCTCCAGGATGAGACTGAGTTCGAGGGTTTTGTCGCGGAGCGTTTTTTCCAGAACACGCTTATCGTCGCCATCCGGAGCAGTACGAAGCTTTTCGCGGACCTCAGCGATCTCCTTCAGCCGTTCGATTTCTTCGGGAACAAAATCGTTGGATTTCAGAATAGAAAAGCCCATCCGTACGTCCTCGGGGGTATTGAAGTAATCGTCGAGGTTGAGCGGTTTCCCCTTGCCCTTCAGGTTGTCAAACTCGCCGCGTGCCATCCCCTCGCGAATGATCTGTTCGATCGCACTTTCTATCGACATAACTCTAATGACTCATACGATTTCGGCTTGACAGAGTTCGGCATTTTCGCGGATACTTCCTGTCAAATTCAATAAAAAGTAGTTATTCGGAATATAAAGACTTCCGAACGCAGACATTCAGTTTAACCAGGAGAATCATATGAAAAGTCTCTTCGCCGCTCTTTTTGTCTTAACGATCTTCTCTTTTGGCGCATTTGCGCAGCCGTCCGCGGCCACGGCACCGGCACCGGAATCGAAGGCACCAGAAAAGGCCAAGAAACCGGCGGTTTTCCGCCCGACAAAGAACCAGATCCTGGAGGTCCAAAACTTGCTTAAGGCGAAAAAACTTTACGCCGGTGAAGCAAGCGGAAAATACAACGACGAAACACGTGCGGGAATAAAGAGTTTTCAGAAAGACAACGGGCTGAAGGAGACCGGGACGCTGAACCGCGCGACTCT
>JAICPV010000028.1 GCA_025929655.1 Pyrinomonadaceae bacterium | reverse complement strand
GTACCGCCCGTGGCGAGGAGGTCGTCGACGATGAGGACGCGGTGGCCCTCGCCGACGGCGTCCTTGTGGATCTCGAGCGAGTCGGTGCCGTATTCGAGTTCGTAGGAGACCGAAGCGGTTTCGTGCGGCAGCTTTTTCGGTTTGCGGACCGGAACGAAACCGGTGCCGAGCTGGTAAGCTAAAGGCGCGCCGAAAATGAATCCTCGCGATTCGATGCCCACGACAGTGTCGATCTGCATTCCGCGGCACTGCTCGGTCATCGCGTCTATCGTCATTTCCAAGCCTTCAGGCTCCTTCAACAAAGTAGTTATGTCGTAAAAATTGATGCCGGGTTTTGGGAAATCCGGCACTTCTCGGATGTATTTTTTAAGTTCGTCCATTTATCCTTTTATCTTTCTATTCTGAATGTCGAGTATTCGTTTGTTGGCTCGACCACCAATTCTTCAATATCCGTAACGTTTGAAAATCTCGGCCCGGCCGAAACGTCGCGCGTAAACGCGGCCACATCTTTTTCGTTTCCCTGCACCCATGTTTCTACGCGTCCGTCCGGCAGATTTCTGACGTAACCGCGGACCTGATGTTTCGCGGCGGCGCGCTGCGTGAAATATCTGAAACCTACTCCCTGGACCATGCCGCTTATCAGCAGCTTCCGAGCGATCGCCATGCCTCTTTCTCTAGCCTAACCCAATGCGTCGAGGCATTCCATCAGCGGCCGTTGGCGGCACGTGTAGATCGGCATGCCCCGCAGCGTGAATTTGCTCGCGGGCGTCTGCCGCAGCTCTTCGGCCAGCTCAAGGAAATCGCGCGGCTCGTTCGTCTCGAATGAGATTATGTACTCCTGATCGCTGAAGCCGAACGCGTGCGTCAGGTGGATCTTTATGTTCTCGAAACGGCGGCCGATCATGAAATTCTCTTCGATCAGCGCATCGCGCTCGGCGACCGGTTTCTCATACCAGCCTTTATCCTTGGTGCACGGGTAGATGAAATGATAAGTTTTTTCACCGGCGTTTACGTGCAGGCGGTCCTCGATCTGGCCGGTTGTGAATATTCGCGTCTTCGTCACCGCCAGGTAATTGTCAGCACTTTCGAAATAGCTGCCCAGCCGCGTCCGAAACATCATCGCCGTCATTTCCTGTATCAGGTCCATCGAGGTCCCTATACGCCAGAACATCAGGTCGGCTTTCGAATCGAACCCAACAAGAGAATAGCTGAACAGCAAAAAATGGGACCGATATCGGTCGTAAACGCTTTGAAATTCTGCCTTGGCCGCGGCCTTTGTTTCCGCGCCGAGCTTTCGCCATTCGGGGTTCACGCGAAAAAAGACGTAATTTACGAACTGCTTCTCTATAGGCGAAGTCCGCCTTGCTTCGGCGATCTCGTCCACAAGGCGAAGCTCGCCGCTTTCGGTCAGACTTTGCGGTAGATTTACAAGCTCGATGCCCATTTTTCGGTCGCGTTTAATAATAAGATTGTGTCAACTTTCAAATCGATTGTCCAAGATCAACGGCATTAGAAAACTGCTGTTTCTTACGTGCGATCTGTAAATTCTGTGGCGGAAGAATCTTGATCGACAGACCGCACGGAATGTGTTTACAAATATACCCACCAGTGGCAGAATCACTGTGTGCCCCGAACAGTGTTTCTTATAGCGTTGATCCTCGTTGCTTCGGCTAATTCGTCGGCGCAGCAGCGGCCGCTGATCACCGACGACATCGATATCACGCCGCCGGGGTCGGTCAGCCTGGGCGTCGGCGTGGATTTTCTGCAAAATGTGAAGTTCCCGCTTTCGGGATTGAACGGCGACCTCACCCGAATCGCGGACATACGTCTGCGTCAGGGCTTTGCATCGAATGTCGAGGTGCAGATCGAAGGTTCCGTCCGCAACTACCTGGCGATCAATTCGCAAACGGTCCCAGGACCCATCCCGTTGAACATCAGCGGCAATTCCACAAGTGATTTCGACGACTACACGATCTCGACCAAGATCAAGCTGCGGAACGAGACCGGCAAGCTTCCCGCATTCGGTATCAAGTTCGGTTTTCAAATGCCGAACACCGACCAGGCTCGCGGTATCGGAACGAACCAGATCAACATATTTACGAAGTTCATCGTTCAGAAGAAGTTCGGCGTCGCCGCGGGCCGCTCGCCGAAAGCAAATATCTACGGCAACCTCGGCCTCGGCATCATGACCGCGCCGCTTAGCCAGTTTTCGCAGAACGACGTCCTGCTCTACGGGCTTGCCGGCATTTTCCGCGTCAACGACCGCATCAATCTCGCCAGCGAGATCAACGGTCGCGTGAACACGCGTTCCGGCGACGCACCGCTCGGCACCGAGAGCATGAGCCAATTTCGCGTCGGCGCGCAGATCAAAGCCTCAGGCCTCCGCTTCGACACTGCCGCCATCTTCGGCATCGGCCGCTTCAGTCCCCGCTCGGGCGTCACCTTCGGCGTCACCTACGAATCACCTGCTTTCTTTCCAATAGCTAAATAGGGTTGATATTGATCGGCGAGTGGCCGCGGCCGATGTTTGGGGCGGTGCGGATGGCTTCGTTTACGAAAGCTTTTGAGAACCGGACGGCTTCGAGGAGTGGTTTGCCGAGCGCGAGGTTTGCGGCAATTGCCGCCGAGAGGACGCAGCCCGTGCCGTGGGTTGCTTTAGTTTGATGCCAATCGCCTTCGATCGTTATGAGATCATCCTCAAGAAAAAGGTAGTCGACAGCCTGCGCTGAGCCCTTACTTACGTACGGGCTACCGACACCGTGTTCCGACGGTTCACCGTTCATTGTTAACTGTTCACTGAAAGAGTGTCCGCCTTTGATCAGCACATTCCGGGCGCCCATCTCGCGCATCACTTCGGCGGCGTCGGCGACGTCTTGTTCGCTTTCGATGGCGACGCCGGAGATGCGTTCGGCTTCCGGGATGTTCGGTGTGATGAGTCGCGCGAGCGGGAAGAGATTTTTTATCAGCGATCGCAGGGCCTGATCATTAATAAGGTCAAATCCCGATGTCGAGCGAACAACCGGATCGACGACCAAATTGTTCAGGTGATTTTCACTAACAAGCCGCGAAACTTCCTCAATTATTTCCGGCGTCGGCAGCATTCCTGTTTTCAGCGCATCGATACCGAGATCTTCGATCACGGGTTGGACCTGTTGGTGCACGGAATCCGCTGTCTGATGAACCGCGCCGAACACACCCGTTGTATTTTGGAAAGTAACGGAAGTGATCGCCGCAGCCGCAAAACATCCGAACGCGGAGAACGTCTTTATGTCCGCAACGACCCCGGCACCGCCCGACGGGTCGAGGCCGGCGATCGTAAGGCAAATTTTCGGTTTCTGCGGCATAGCCGCTTTCTATTATGAAACACCTGTTGGAAAAGCACAGCTTTTCCGCAAATAGAATGGCCGAGCCGAGCGCTACCGTTCGGAAACGAAATGATTCAAGTATCTGATCGCCGCGTAGCCGCGAGCTCCGGCCGCCAGCGCTTTTTCGAAATTGGAATGATCGATCCCGCCGACCGCGATCACCGGAAGATCGCTGAGTTCGCGGCATATCTCTTCTAATTCGTTTAGCCCCTTCCCTTTTTTTTCACCACTGTTGAATACAGGGCCGAAAAGAATGAAATCGGCACCGTCATTGCTCGCGCACCTTGCGGCCTCGCTGCTGTGAACCGAAGTGCCGATCAAAAACGGCGTGGAAAAGGTTCTACGAACCGCGGCCACCGGCAGACCATTCTCCGGTAAATGCACTCCATGGGCGCCCGCCGCGGCCGCGACATCGGGCCGTCCGTTTACCAGCAGTTTCATTTTCGAGTCGCGCAAGATCGACACGGCTTCGCGCGTCAGCTCGAACAACTGCTTCGCGGAAATCCGTCTCTCGCGGATCTGGAACATCGAAATACCGGCGAGCGAAGAGGCCCGAACGGTTTCAAGGATCTCGCGCCTTCTTTGTTCGAAATTTCCGGGCTTGAGCTCGCCCTTTGTGATCAGGCAGGTTAGCGGCTTTTCGAAATTCATCAGCCGCGTTTCACGCTTTCGCCTCGTAGCATCGCGACGCTGGCTTTGAAGTTGAACGCTTCCCAAAAGGCGATCGCGAGATTGGCGACGCCGAGGCCGGTGACCGCCCCGCGGAACCAATTGGAGGAGACCGTTCGCTGTATCGCCGGCACCCCGGATCGGTCTGCGATCAATGCGAGAAAATAATTCTCGTTCCAATTGCCGAAGAGCAGGTCCCACGGCGACAGGATGAGGTAGGTGCCGAGCAAAATGCACAGGACGATAAAGAAAATGACGGTAAGTCTTTCGACCATACCGCCAGATTACAACTTAGTTTTTTCTTTATCAATATCTACAAGGCCACGGCGGACAGATTGCGCATGCGGTCGCCGATATCGCGGAAATCGATATTCTCGGCGTAGACCTGTTCGAAATATTTTGCCGCGCTGGCGGTATCGCCGTCCGCTTCGTAAGCGATACCAAGCTCGTACCAGACACCGCGGCGTTCGTCGTCGTTGATATCGTAAGATTCCAGCGAACGCTGGTGCCACTTGACCGCCAAACTGGGTTTGCCCATTTCCATGAAGCAGTGGCCGAGAAGGTTCGCACAGTTAAAGAACCGTCGCGTGCCGTCGTTCGGGGAAACGAGGTCGGCGGCGTCCTGGAATTCCTTGATCGCCTGCTCGTGCAGCCCCATTTCCTTGTACGCGACCGCGGTTTGATAAAGCGTCTCGTAATCGCCGTCGTTTGCCGGTTCGCTGTCGATCAGTCCTAACTCGCTGCGGAGGTCTTCGAGATCGAACGCCGAAGATGAACTCGTATTCCCTTCGGCGATCACGTCCGCCGCAATGCCCTGCGGAGAATCAAGCAACGCTTCCAGTTCAACGATCTCTGGCCGGTCACCGAACTTCTCCCGCAGTTCATCGACCGCCTTTTCTGCGAGATCGTTGTAGCCGTTCTCGATGTAGAATCGAATACTCTCGACCTCTGTTTTGAACGGATCGCCCGAAACTTCAACGGCGATGGCTTCGGACCCCTCAACCACGAACGCGGCGGCGGAATCGATATGCGATTCGGGCTCTACTACGCCGACGATCGCGAAATCGTCGCTCTCGATCACCACCGCGGCCCCGCCGGCGGAATTTTCCAGCGCGTGCTCGTCACGAACGAATCGTTTGTCGAAGATGCTCTCGGCCACGAAATCGTCGGGCACGCCGAGTTCTTTGTTGATCACTTTCAGGCGTTTAGCATACGCAGTTTCCTGAGGCATCGAGATCACAAGCTGCGACAGCGCGAAACGCTCGTCTTCCAACGAGCCTTCGCTGCCGGCGATCTCTGCAAGCCGGATCAGTGTATTGCGGAGGTACTTTTCATCCTTTTGCCAGGCACAGAAGCGAGCCAGCAGCCTGACGACGTCCAAGCGGTCGGGCTGCGCCGCATCGATCTTTTCAAGACGCACGTGCAAGTCACCAGCTTTACCGCCTACGAGCATACGGTCGGAGGCGAAACTCAGATTGCGCACCGCGGAATCGACATCTCCGTTGGTTAAATGCAGTTCAGCGAGATCCAGACACCTCAAATAATTGGTTGGATCGACTTCCAGCAGTTTTACAAGGGTCTGTTCCGCCGACTCGGAATCACCACTCCTGATATGGGCGTCCACGAGGAATCCGAGCAGGTCGCGATTTTCCGGACGTTCTTGGATCAGGCCTTCGAGATGTTCGATCAGCTCGGCATTCCTGCCAAGTGAAAGATTTGCCTCGACAAAACCGCGCATCGCGGCCGGATGGTTCGGGTCGATCGCGAACGCCTTCGAAAACGCGTCCATCGCTTCGTCGTGTCGGATGAACTGCGCGAAACGTGTGCCGGCATTCGCGAAAGCTTCTGCCGCTTCGTCCAGGCGCTCTTCCTGTAGGTAGGCATCGGCGATCGTCATGTAAACGTCCGTGTTGGTCGGATCGAGCACAGCGATCTCCGTCCAGATCTCGAGCGCCTCGACGCGCCGGCCCTGCTTGCTGTAATTTTCGGCGAGGGTCAGGTAGTGGGATTTGGCTTCCTTCAACGAACCCTTTTGCTTGTAGAGTTCGGCGAGTTTTTGCGTAGACTCGGAGCAGTTCGGTTTGATGCGGACGATCTTCTTGTAAACGGCGATCGCTTTTTGAGCAAAGCCCTGCTCGCTGTAGTGTTCGGCTACAGTGCGATAGCAGTTCACCGCCGCAATATTGTCGGAGCCTTTCGCGTAAAGGTCGCCGAGCATGTTTAGAGTTACGATGTCTCGGGGATCGTTCTGAACGACCTCGCGGTATGCTTCGATCGCGTCGCGCAGTTTGCCTTGGGAAAGGTAGCGCTCGGCACTCCGCATTGCCTTGGTTTTATCGAACATATTTGTGAACAGTGCCTGGGTTGGGCTTTGAAAGTTCTGCGGTTCCAGCAACTTGGGGCCGGGAATGGGAGCAGGTCCGTGGAGCATTTACCCCTTCGGGAGCGTTCAAACCCGCTCAATAAAAATAGCATTATGCACAAAAAGTGTCAATTTGATTTATCAATGTTTGTCACATCGGGATAATTTCCGGTCGAAATGCTTTTTTGATTTTTGATGTCGGTTTACCTAATCTAGGGATTCGGGCTTTAGTTATGAAAGGGTTGATCTTAGCCGGCGGAAAGGGCACGCGCCTACGTCCGCTCACGGTTTTCACACCAAAACCGGTTGTCCCGGTCATCAATAAACCGTTTCTGCTCTATCAGATAGAGGTCCTTCGCCGAGTCCGGATCACGGACATAACGCTGTCTTTGAGCTATCAACCGGACAAGATCGAGGGCGTGCTGAACGAAGCCGGTGACCTCGGAGCTAAGGTCCATTTCATAACCGAGCCGAACCCGATGGGAACCGGAGGGGCGTATCGCTTCGCCGCCGCCGATCCTCGCGAAACTACCATCGTTTTCAACGGCGACATTCTTACGAACTGCGACCTGAAAAAGATGATCGGGTTCCATAAAGCGAATAAAGCGGAAGCAACGATCGCCCTCACTCCGGTCGAAGATCCGTCCCGGTACGGGCTTGTTGCGAGCGGGCCGTCCGGCGCAGTTTTAGAGTTTTTGGAAAAGCCAAAGCCTGAAGAACTGCAGCGAGTGGCCGCGAATACGATCAACGCAGGCATTTACATCCTCGAGCCTTCGATCCTCGACCTGATACCGGAAGGTGAGAACCGATCGTTCGAGTACAATGTCTTTCCCGATATCCTCGCTCGAAAGATGCCCTTCTTTGCCTATGTGATCGATAAGGAATATTGGCGCGACATCGGCACGCCGGAAAGCTATCTGTCGGCGCATATGGATTTTCTCAATGGAACATTGACGGGCTTCGACATCGATCGAGACGCGAGGTCCGACGTCGCTACCGCGGCCACAGTCGACCGTCTGTCGGTTTTGGGTGAGGGCTGCGTTATCAAACCGAGTGCGCGTGTCTTGAATTCCGTCCTCGGCCCGGGTGTTCACGTTGAGGAAAAGGCCGTCGTCGAAGACTCGGTCGTCTGGAGCCACTCGCGGATCTCCAACTTCGCGGAAGTTCGCGACGCCGTGATCGCCAGAAGCTGTTATATCGGACGCAATGCCGTTGTGAGACCCGGGACGGTCCTGGGCGACAAAGCTTCCATCCCCGATTACTCAAAAGCCTGACCAAATGCCGGAGCTCCCAGAGGTAGAGATCGTCGTTCGCAGCTTGAACAAACTTCTGCGAAGCAGACGTATCGAAAGAGCCGAACTGCGACGGAAGCTCCTTGCTCCTTCGATAAAGCCGCATATTTTCGCGAAACGCCTTGCTAAAGCACAGATAAAATTCATTCATCGCCGCGGCAAGCATATTCTCTTCGACCTGGACAACGGCCGTACGCTGATCGCGCATTTGCGCATGAGCGGACGTTTCATGCTGCTGGATCATGACGCAGATGATCCCAAATTCGCTCACGCAGTTTTTCATCTCGACGGCGGCGAGCGTTTGGTGTTTCAGGATCAGCGTCACTTCGGCTTTATGAATGTCGCTGAAACGCCGCGGCTGTTTGAAATGAAGGAACTTTCCAAGCTGGCGCCGGAACCCTTCTCTGATGAATTCGATGACGGATACCTGCGGAAGCTTCTGAAAAGTACGAGTCGCAATATCAAACAGCTTTTGCTTGACCAGACCAAAGTTTGCGGCGTAGGCAATATTTACGCTTCCGAAGCGATGTTCATCGCAGGAATCAGGCCGACCGCCCGTTCAAATTCGATCACTCTGAAGAAGACCATTTTGCTTCGCAAGGCGGTGGTTCAAGTTATGAATGCGACCCTGGAGATCGGAGCAAAGATCTCGCTCGACCGCGTGAATATCGGCGGTAACATATACGGACCCGGCGCCGATGGCGACTGGCTGGTCTACGGACGCGAGGGTAAGCCTTGCCCGAAATGCTCCGCTCCAATCGCTCGTATCGTTCAATCGACGCGCTCAACGTTCTTCTGCCGAAAATGTCAAAGCAGATAGGAGCAAATTGAGTTAGACTTCTCGCAAAACGAGGAGGGATTTTTTATGTCATCGCGCATTTCGGTTCTGTTATCTACTTTTCTCCTTTTGGCCTCGGCCACTCATGCGAAGACATTTTGCGCGTGCTGCGCCGAGCCTGGCACATACATGACCTGGAGCGGAAGGCCCGAGCAATACATCGTCGACCTTCTCGAAGAGATCAAATTCCAGAATAGGTCGTTTCTTTATATGACCGAAGCCGGGTTCGATGGCATCAAGGGCCTTAATTCGATCGAGAAAGATCTCGAAAACGCTTCATGGGTTGCGACGCCGGGTGACTTTGATATGGTCGGCACGTTCACCGGCAAGGTTTGGACCTTCACAATGAAAACCTCGAAAGGCAAGACCGGCGCGCTGCGGTTGCCGCTGCCCACGCAGATGGTTTCGTTTAAGGTCGACATTCACGATACAGATGACCGCGGTAACGGGCCGCTGCTATATAAGGAGCTTCGATTCAAAGGAAACGTGGCTTCCGGAACAGGCTTTTTCGCAGGCAGCATAGCGAGGCCGACCACCTATTTCCTCGTTTTTCAGGGCCGCGGAAATGGCTGCGATGACGTCTCCGATTTTGCGAATTGGATGCTGCAGATCGAGGGTCCGCGGGCGAGGTATCAGTTCTTTGGGCGACTGGAAGGCGCTCGGAACAATGCGGATAAGAGTGCGAAGGCTGCCACGGGGCCGCCGGCGCTCTTGACACTGCAATGAATTGGTAGCATCATTCGAGTTTGACGGCTCGTGGTGAGTTATTGCGACTTGCGACCACGTTAAATAAACTGCTAAACAGCTCAAAGACAATACGAATTTTTCGAAATGGTCTCGCTGTTTGGCGAGGCTTTTCGTTTGGAGTCTGCTTCGTTCGAACGAATCAATTGAACAGAAATGAGGCAAGCTAAAGCTTGAACTTCGGAACCATGAAAAACTTTCGCGAAATTCTCGATTCCGAACACGTTTACGTTTTCGACGGAGCTGTCGGCACGCGGCTTTACGACAAAGGCGTTTACATCAACCGAAGTTACGACGAACTGAATCTTGCCGCGCCCGACCTTGTGCGAGAAGTACATGAGGAGTACGTGAAAGCCGGCGCCGAGATCATCGAAACGAATACGTTCGGCGCGACGCGGCATAAACTGCAGCCGTACGGGTTGGAAACGAAGGTTCGCGATATCAACATCGCGGCGGTTCGGATCGCACGCGAGGCCGCCGGCGATAGAGCGTTCGTTGCAGGGGCTATCGGGCCGCTTGGTCTGCGGATCGAGCCTTTCGGCCCGACATCGTTCGACGAAGCAAAGGAAATGTTTCAGGAACAGGTCGAAGGACTGCTCGAAGGCGGTGTCGATCTTTTTGTTCTCGAAACATTCTCCGAATTGCCGGTTATCGAGCAGGCTATCCGCGCAGTCCGCGAGCTCTCAGATCTCCCGATCGTGGCGCAAATGGCGATCCAGATGGACGGCAACACAACCTTCGGAACCTCGCCCGAAGTATTCACCTCGCGGTTGGATGAGCTGGACGTCGACGTCATCGGCCTGAACTGCGGCATGGGCCCTAATCACGTCCTCAACGCGCTCGAAAAGATGCGTCCGCTAACCTCGAAGAAACTGTCCGCCCAGCCGAACGCAGGTTTGCCGCGCGATGTGCAGGGACGGCAATTCTACATGGGCTCGCCCGATTACATGGCGGAATTTTCGCGGAGATTCGTGCAGGCCGGAGCGAAATTCGTGGGCGGCTGCTGCGGCACGACACCGACACATATAAAACTCATAGCCGAAGCGATCCGTTCGGTCAGCCCCCGCCAGGCAATAAGCGAAGCGCGGAAACAAAGTGCTCAGATCGCCGACGTCACCCCGACGGACGTTCATGTTGTACCCGCGGACGAACGCAGCCGCTGGGCGGCGAAAATTGCCCGCGGTGAGTTTGTTACCTCCGTGGAGGTCCTTCCTCCGAAAGGCTGCGATGCAGAGAAAACTCTTGATTCAATTCGGTTATTGAAGGATGCGGGTGTTGACGGCGTGAACATCCCCGACGGCCCGCGTGCGCAGACGCGAATGTCAGCGCAGGCGACCGCGGTTTTGGTCGAACGCGAGATAGGCATCGAAGCCGTACTTCATTATTGCTGCCGCGACCGCAACCTTCTCGGTATGATGTCCGACCTGCTCGGTGCGGCGGCGCTCGGGCTGCATAATCTGCTGATCATAACAGGCGATCCGCCTAAGATGGGCCCGTACCCGGATGCGACCGCCGTATTCGACATCGACGCTATCGGCTTGACGAACATGGTCAACAAGCTCAACCACGGCGTCGACATCGGCAACAACCCGATCGGCAAACCTACCGCGTTTTCGATCGGCGTCGGTGTGAATCCCGGAGCTGTTAACCTCGACGAAGAGATCCGCCGTTTCGAATGGAAGGTCGAGGCCGGTGCCGAATACGCCATCACCCAACCGGTATTTGACACGAATCAGCTATTGCGATTTCTCGACAAGATCTCACACGTCCGCATTCCGATCGTCGCGGGCATCTGGCCGCTGATAAGTTATCGAAACGCCGAATTCATGCACAATGAGGTGCCGGGCGTGAACGTGACGCCTGAGATCCTGGAACGAATGCGGATCGCTTCGGAGAAAAGCAAGGAGCACGCCCGCGACGAGGGAATCGCTATCGCGCGAGATTCACTTCGCGAAGTTCGCGATGTCATCCAGGGCGTGCAGGTCTCGGCCCCCTTCGGAAATGTTCGATACGCGCTGCAGGTCTTTGATGCCCTGGACCAGTTCGCGAATACGAATACCGCTGCACCGGTAGCCTGAGGTTTTTTCCGCAAAAACACCCTTAACGAATTCCCGCCTGCGTGATCGCGTGGACCCGTCCACCGATGTACAGGTTTGCGGTCCTCGTCACTAGAGACGTATTCTGCGTAACCGTGAATGAAACCGAACCATTTCCGCTTGAGGGATCTGATGTCACGACCATCCACGGTTGATCAGACCATCCCGCAAAGCCG
>JAICPV010000219.1 GCA_025929655.1 Pyrinomonadaceae bacterium | reverse complement strand
GATACTCGATGCCGCCGGCTTCGACAAAGTGATAGTCGAAACCGTCGGTGTGGGTCAGGATGAAGTCGAGATCGTGAAAACCGCCGATGTTTCGGTCGTCGTTTTGGTACCGGGAATGGGGGATGATATACAGGCGATCAAGGCCGGGATAATGGAGATCGGCGATGTGTTTGTGATCAACAAGGCCGATCGTGAGGGTGTTCTTCGGACGCAGAAGGAGCTTGAAGCTTTGCTTAATCTGGCTCATCGTCCCGACATGTGGAACCCGCCGATCGTGAGAACGATCGCGACGGAAAGTAAAGGTATCGAGGATCTTTCGGCGGCGATCTCGAGTTATCTGGAATTTCAGAGCTCAGGATCGAAAAATAAAGAACGCCGGACGGCGATCGCCCGCTGGCGGCTCACCGAACTGCTGCAGGAAAGATTGTTATTAGATCTATTAAACAAAAATGGAACGAGCGAGCGGCTCGAAGAATTATCATCGAAGATAGCGGATAAGACGATCGACCCGTATTCGGCGGTCGAGGAATTATTGCAATAGCACGACCGACTGTTAGTCTGTCGCATCGCCAGGCTAACAGCCTGACGTACAATATGAAGATCAACCACTTGGGAATCGCGACTAAAAGCATCGACGAAGCATTGAGATTTTGGGAAGACGCTCTTGGCCTCGAGAACGTTCACACTGAAACCGTCGAAGATCAAAAGGTCCGCGTTGCAATGTTGCCCTTAGGCGAAAGCCGAATAGAGCTGCTTGAGCCCACCAGCGATGATTCCCCGATCAGCAAATTTATCGAAAAACGAGGCGGCGGCATCCATCATATCGCCGTCGAAATCGAAGACGTCGAAGCATCTCTTAAAATATTGAAAAACAAAGGATTGCGGCTTATCGACGAATCGCCTCGCATCGGTGCTGAAGGCTGCCTAGTTGCGTTCATTCATCCTTCCTCCGCCAATGGAGTTTTACTCGAATTGGTGCAATCCAAAAAAGATTAAGTGCATCCTAGTTGATTCGGCCCGGCTTTGTTAATATAGCCGTTTGATTTTCGGACAGCCGGGTCAAATCTACATTGAGAGGACCATACTTTGAGCAGTTTAACTAAAGGCCTGATTTTATTACTCGTTATTCTCGGCATCGGCGTTGGCCTCGTCGTCTGGAAGAACAAGGTTGGCGGCCACACGGCGGTCAATTTCAACAGCATTAGCCAGGATGAACTTCAGACGCTTCTCGCGGATGTGGCGAAATCCGACCCGATCGCCCTTAAGCGGCTTGCGGAAGATCAAGAGGAAAAAAAGCGGCAGCTTGATAGCCTCAAACAGATCCTGGCATTTGCGAGCGAGGCACAGAGGACCGGCGTCGCAAGCGAAAAGCCGCATAAGCAGGAGCTTGAGAATATCGCCGCTGAGGTCGTTGCCGTCAATTACGATCGCGATCTGAACAAGGACAAGGGCCCGATGCCGCCGTTCGGTTTCATCGGCGAGGACCGCGTGAAACAGTTCTGGGGCGAAGGTGAACAGCCTGCAGATCAAGGCTGGTTCGCGAATTTTAAGAACAAGATCGGCCTCGGCCGCGAGGATCATAATCTTGGCTTTGACAAGTTCATCGAGACGAAGCTGCAGATCCTCGGCGAGAGCAATCCGAAAATGAAGGACCACCAGCTGACCGACGACGAGCGTCAGCAGGCACGCGATTTCTACGCGAAGATCGCGATCTACAACGACGAATATCACGACAAACTAGCCAAAGGCGAAATCGCTCCGGAACTGCAAAAGAAGGTCGAGCTGCAGATGAAACTGCAGCAGGCACAGTACCTCGCTCGGATCTATTCCGCGAAAATGGCAGAGCAGCTGAAGGTCACGGACGAAGAGGTCGCGAAGTACATCGCCGATCATCCTGAGCTTGGCATTGCCGATAAAAAAGCGAAGGCTGAAGAGATTTTGAATCGTGCCAAATCGGGCGAGGATTTCGCGAAACTTGCGGACGAGTTTTCCGACGATCCTGGCAACAACGGCCCGGAAGGCAAGAAGCAGGGCGGTTTTTACGGCAACAATACAAAGGGCAAAATGGTTCCGGCGTTCGAGGAGGCGGCACTCGCACTCGAACCCGGACAGGTCACGCCGAACCTTGTCGAAACCGATTACGGCTATCACATCATCAAGCTCGAGAAGAAAGGCCCGAGCGAAGACCCGAACCTGAAAGGCCAGGAAGTTTATGACGTTCGCCACATCCTGATCTCGACCGGAGTAAAGGATCCTGAGAGCCCGTTCGGCGGTGAAAAGCCGGTGAAGATGTACGTCAAGCAAAAGCTCGAAGCCGAAAAGGAAAAGGCCAAGCTCGACGAGATCGTCGCGAAGAACCACGTTACTGTCCCGGAAGATTTCGCGATCCCCGAGGTCACAGACGAGCAGATCCAGGAAGCGATGAAGAAGCGGCAGCAGCAGATGCCGAACTTCGAAGCTCCTGAGGCTGGGGAAGGCGAAGACGGCGAAACTCCGCCGAACGCAAACGCTAACACCGGCACAACCGGCAAAAAGCCCGCACCGGCGAAGAAGGGCAGGTAACTTTCACTCAATCGATATAAGATAGGAACGGACATTTTCCGTTCCTTTTTTTCGTTTATGCAGATCGGCGATTATCGTCTGGAGATCGTGCCCGATACGGAGTTTTGGCTCGACGGCGGCGCGATGTTCGGCGTCGTACCGCGTGCTCTTTGGGAACGCGTAATGCCGCCCGACGACAAAAACCGCGTCCGCCTGACAACGAACTGCGTATTCATCGACACCGGAAAAGAAAAGATCCTGATCGACACAGGCATCGGCGAGAAATGGAGCGAAAAGGAAACGGAAATTTACGGAATTAAACGCAAACGCCCGTTCGCCGATTCGCTAAATGACATCACCGGCTGCTCAACCGACGACATCACGACCGTCGTAAACACGCACTTACATTTCGATCACGCCGGCGGGAATACGGTGAACAGTGAACAGGGAACAGTGAACAGTGAAATGCAGAAGCCCGCACGAAGTAACGGCGAAGATTCAGGCAGAAACACGACAGTAATGGAGCGTGCAGACAACGCTACTCCGCAATTTGCAAACGCCCGCTACCTTGTCTCACGCAGCGAGTTCGAAGAAGCCGAAAACCCGCATGAACGTGAACGTGCCAGTTACCTGAAAGAGAATTGGCGACCCGTGAAAAATGCAGGCCAACTCGAGCTGATGCCCGACGAGTTCGAGGCCGTTCCGGGCCTTAGATTCCAGACCGAACGCGGGCATTCGCCGACAATGCAGACGTGGCGGCTCGATGCGGGCGGGCATACGGTTTACGGGTTCGCCGACCTGATCCCAACGAGGCATCACCTGCCGTTACCCTGGATCATGGGCTACGATCTTGAGCCCGCACACACGCTCGAATACAAAAAACGCATCCTGCCGATCGCCGCCCACGAAGACTGGCTGTGCGTCTTTTACCACGACCCCGAGACGCCCCTCGCCCGCATCCGTGAGCAAAACGGCCGCTTCATTGTAGAAGCCCACGCATAATTAAGGGCGTCACATCCAGCGTGGGTTGTCTATCTGATTTCACGAACAGTGTTCATGTCATTTCGCAGCTTGCTGCCATGATGAGCGGAAGGGCTTGCTCTTCCGCTCATCATTGTGGCAAGCCGCTCGAGGAGCGAGCGGACCGACTTGAAATCGCACCCTAAAATACGCTTCAATTCCTCTGCACTTTTTGCTATGCGGCACTTAACCCAAAAGATCACAGTGATTATCGTCGCAGTCGTCTTGTTCTCAGCCTGCACCGCGGAGCAACCGAGCGGCCCGGTTTTTCAGATCGAAACATCCGCCGACGCGATAAACATCAACACGTCCGGGGTTGATGAACTTCGTCGGATCCCGAACATCGGTGAAAAGCTCGCTTTGAAGATAGTCGAATTTCGCGAAAAGCACGGTCCGTTCCGACGGCCCGAGCACCTGCTGCTGATCAACGGAATCAGCGACCGCCGCTTTCGCGAGATCCGCCATCTCGTCCGCGTGGAATAGTTCAAAAATGAGCGTCCGACCTCCCAGTCAAACATTTAGTTTCAATCCGCTGCTCTGGCTTGCGGCCAGTTTTGCGCTTGGGATCGTTCTTGGATCCGTAATCAATACCTCATTTTTCGCCGTGGCGACCGCTGCGTTTTCAGCCAGTGTATTTTCGATTCTTCTTCGAAAGTTTCGACTCGCAACGGCATTAGTTCTGATTTCCTTTTTCACAGCGGGCTGTTCATTCTTCGCATTGGAACAGGCCAGCGTGTCGGATGACCGAATCTGGCGATTGTTCGAAACCGAACGGTTGATCTCCGGCGAGCCGGTCGAGATCGAGGGAGAACTGAGCGGGGCGCCGGAACCTGCACCTGAAGGCTATTTCTCGCTGGTTCACAGCGAGAGAGTGCGCGTAGACGATGTCGAGGTTAGCACCTCCGGACTTGTGCGCGTGTTCGTTCCGCTTGACGTCGATGCGGCGAGATCGGACTTTGCCAATCTCGAATTGACTCATGGTTCACGCGTCCGGATCGCTTGCCTTTTGGAACGAGAAGAAAAGTATCTGAACCCCGGCGTCTATTCGCGGACTCTGCTGCTCGACCGGCAAGGGATCGACGCTACGGCGAATCTCAAAAGCCCGCTTTTGATCGAAAAAGTTTCGGAGGCTGCAGCTATTGATCTCCTAGCAGGAGCATTTTTCGAACTGCGAGCCGGGTTGATACGACGGATCCGCGAAATGTTTTCGCCGGGAACCGCAGGCGTGCTCATCGCGTCGATGCTCGGTAACAAATACTTTCTCGACAAGCAAACTGCGGATGTGTTTCGCGAGGGCGGCACGTTTCACGTTTTGGTGATCTCAGGTCTGCATATCACCTTCATTGGCGGACTGCTGCTGCTTTTTACCCGAATGTTCACAAACCGCCGTTGGGTTCAGGCAATAGCGACAGTTTCGATTTTATGG
>JAICPV010000113.1 GCA_025929655.1 Pyrinomonadaceae bacterium | reverse complement strand
GGACTGTTCAACTTAACCACTCGCAGTCGGGAAGGCGGGCTTGCCCCCGCTCTTTTTGTCTCGGTTTAGTTTCTAAAGTAAAGGGCCGCCGGGGAGAGTTCGGCGTTGAAATGCGAAAATGCCCGAATTCCAGTCATGGATCCGGGCACTTTGAGCTTGTTTTTTCTAAACAACCTAGTATCTTATTCGGTCGCGATATCCGTCCTCGTAACCTTCCAGATAACCCCGACGGTAGAGGTAGTCGGCGGACGACGAATCGCCGTTGTACGGCCGTGACGGCGTATTTCGGTATACATTCGAGGCGTTGAATTTGCCGCGGCTGCGGTCCATCCGCCCGGCGCGCAAACCGTTTTCATAACCCTGAAGCAGCAAAGTGTTTACAGTGCGGTTCGGCAGTCTCGAACTCCGATTCGTAAAAACGTCGTTTCGGCGCTGACGCTCGTATCGCTGGATCTGCCTTTGGCGCTCGCGTTCGATCTCGCGCCGGCTTTGGGCATCAACGTTCGTCGACGAAAAGAATACGATCCCGAAGCCTATCGCGATCGCCCATACAACAGAAAAAAAGCGAAATGATCTCATGTATAAATCCCTTCCTCGCGGCGATAAAGTGCAAACTGCCGCTTTGAAGGTACTTACTGCAAAAGGCGTGCCATATTCGCTGTTCAGTGTGTGATATCGAATTTGCCCGCGGAGCAGCTCAAATGACGCGGCGAAGAGACGTTTTGAGGTGTGATGCGTACTATTTCAGGCGTGCGGCAGCTTCGATTATTTGTTCGCAGAAGCCGATGGAAGTCGACACAGCAGAATGGGTTTCTTCATCGCGGGCGTTTTCAAATTCCCGTTTCAGAATGGGGAGCCAACGCTTCGCCGCCGAGTCCAAAGACTTTACGGCTTTATTAAAAAGGTTCACCCCTTTGCGCTCCTCTTTTGCTTTTGCCGGAAGATGGCCGGCGAGATTGTCGATATCATCGATCGCCTTTTCCAAAAGGTATCGGATATCGAAAAGGAGCTGTGCTTTCGTCCCTTTGGGCTCATCACCCCAGGTGTCCTCGGGCCCGAGCGGCGGTTTGTTTGTTTTGGTCTCGATCCCCATCGCTATGAACCGGCGGTCGATCATGTAGGTCAGCACGGCGATGCGGGCGTCAATGTCCTGGTTGTTGCGGACTACGTCCTGCTCGGCGCTGTTCATGTAATCGCCGCGTTGAGCTGACGAGGAAAAGACGCCGGCGAATACCATCACGAAAAAAATAATAAAGCGGAATTTCATTATTGAGGCTCGCCTGATTTCTTAATACCGATCTCGCCAAAAAGCGGCTCAACCGCCTTGGCCCGCGCTTCGCGCATTTCCCGAAGAAGGATCCGTACGTAATATTCGCGCTGCGGCGGCATTTCGCGGCGGATCAGTTCGAGCCGATGCGTGAAGGAACGCAGGCCGAGCTCGAACCGCTTGAAGTTATCGAGGACCTTTCCCTTATCGGAATCGGACGTTGTCAAAAAAGTAAGGGCGTCGTCGACCAACGCGTGAAAGCCGCCGAGCTCACGAAAGACCATCTCGTATTGCTCCTGCGGGAGATATTTTTCCGCCACCGAGACACGCGAATCCATCAGCTCCAGCGAAAGCTTGGTACGGTCCTTCACCTTTAACACACCGGAGAGCTGGTCCTTTTCCGTCTTGGACAAATGTTTGATCGGCGGCGGCGCGGCGTCCGGCGGGATATCGTCCTGAGCGGCTGCGGCAACAGAACCAAAACAGAAGAAAAGCGCAAAGAGAACTACAGTTGAGAATGATAGCTTTAGATTTGCGCTAGGTTTTCGTCTTAGCATTTTTCAGGCCTTTTCCGGCATCGAGCTGCCGCTGCAGGATCGGCATCCGAAGCTTGACCTTATCGATCTCCAGTTGGTTCGCCTTTTGATCGGCCCTTCTCAAAAAGATCTGGTAGTTCGCCGCTGCGTCTGCGTACTCTTCAAGCTGATCGTGCGACACAGCAAGGAAAAAATAAGCAACGGCGTTTTCAGGCTGCTTTTCAACGAGCCATTGGAATTGGACCTTCGCCTCATTGTAACGCTTAAGCTGAAAAAGTGCAGTAGCTAAATTCGCCCGGAGCGTAAAATTTTCCGGAGCGGAGGCGAGCAGTTTCTGAAACAGCGCGGCCGCGTTCGGATAGTCTTTCGCCTGAAGCATCGCGGCGCCGAAACCGACAGCATGATCGATATTATTGGGTTCGACCTCGAGAGCCCGGCGGCAGAATTCCATTGCTTTCAAGGGCTGGCCGGTACGGAGCATCGAGCATAGACGGCGAAGAATTATGATGTTGCGCGGTTCCGTATCGAGCTGTTTTTCGAGAGCGACAGGATCGCTCGAAGCCGCCGCCACGATCTGCGTTTTCAATTCGAGCAGCTCCTTCGACGGGTTGCTAATGGAAGCCGCGAATTTCAATGCTTCATCGTTTTTGCCCCGTGCCAGCAGAAGCCTCGTTTTTAGCAAGGGCAGCTCGGGAGCGGACGCTTCGATCGATTCGATCTTTAAGACGTGGGTTTCGGCTTGGTCAGGGTCTGCAGAATCCAAGGCCACGGACGCCAGCAGCCCGAGCATAGCTACGTTCTTAGGTTCGATTTCGAGAGACCGGGCGGCCGAGAATGCAGACGCCTTCTTTTCACCGAGGGCATTTTCGAGGATCGCTTTTGCTGCCCACACGGAAGCCACAGGCCGCGCTGCGGCTGCCATCGCGGCGATTCGTTTATGCAGCTCCTTCAATTCCGCCGGCGGTGCATTCGTCTTAACCGCGAGAGTCGCAAAGGCAACGTATGCCGGCGTGTTTTCCGGATTGATCTCTGTCGCCCGTTTCAACAATTGCTTCGCTTCGTCGGTCTTTTCACGGCGAACAAGCAGGGCACCCAGATTCGCCATTGCCAGGGACCATTCCGGCCGCAGGGAAAGAGCTCGCCGGAAAGAACTTTCGGCCGGTTCGAAATCGCCGAGCGATTGATATGCATTGCCGCGTTGAAGCTCCGCTTCCGGGAAATTCGGTATAAGCTTCAACGCTTTTTCGTAGAGAGCGATCGCTCCTTTCAGATCGCCGGCCTCATGGGCGTCCTGGCCTTTGTTGAATAATGCGATCGCTTCCGTCTCGGGGTCATCGGTCGTCTCCTGCGCCCGGACGGCCAATGCGGAGAGAGCAAGTGCCAACAGAACGAGCAAGCCGGCTGTTGTTACCCTGGACATTCTGCTGCTACGGAAAGTCATCTGTTTGTGAGCGGAATAAATATGATCATAGCAAACGAACGGGCAGGCCAGTCGTTTGCTTCACATCATTGGCTCGGTTAAGATTTCTAGTTTGCGAGTTCCAGTAATGGCTCTAAAAGCTTCTTCAGCCCGAACCTTCGAATCAAGACAACTTGCGCCCGAATTAGAATCGAAAGAAAGCGAACTGCGACGTTTGATGCACTCGATGAAAAAGGTGTTGGTCGCCTTCTCGGGCGGTGTCGACAGTTCATATCTTGCCGTGATCGCGAAACAGGAACTCAGTGAGCATGCCACGGCTGCTATCGGCCTTTCCCCAAGCGTGTCGATGGCACAGCGTTCCCAGGCACGCGAATTTGCCCGACTTCACGGCTTGAATCTCAAAGAGGTTGAGACGAGCGAGCTGGAAGATCCAAACTACTCCGCTAATCCGAACAATAGGTGTTTTTTCTGCAAGTCGGAGCTGTATTCAAAATTGATCCAGGTGGCAGGTGACGATTCGATCAAGTACGTGCTCGACGGAACGAACGCCGACGACATTCAGGATATTCGTCCGGGCCGGCAGGCGGCAGAGGAACTCGGCGTCCGCAGCCCGCTGGCTGAACTTGGTTTCACAAAAGCCGACATTCGCGAATTGAGCAAGCGACTCCGCCTTCAAAGCTGGGATCAGCCTTCGAGTCCTTGTCTCGCTTCTCGAATAGCCTATGGAGTCCCGGTCACGCGCGGACGTCTCGGCCAGATCGAAACGGCCGAATCGGTATTGAGCGAATTGGGCTTTCGTGAGTTCAGGGTGCGAGCTCATGGCGAGATAGCCCGGATCGAGATCTCAAAAGCGGAAATGCACGGCTTTTTGAGTCCCGAGCTCTTCGAAACAGTGTCCGAGGAACTTAAGCGGTGCGGATTCAAGTACGTGACGCTCGATCTCGAAGGTTTCCGAAGCGGATCTCTCAATTGATCCTTAGATTTAATTTCCCTATTTGGAGAATTGAAAAAATGGCAAATCCTATGGCCGATGAAATGCGGCGATTTAAGGGAAGCGACGAGAAGAACCCCTTCGAGGCGATGAGCGAGCGGTTCGACCGCGCAGCCCAGCTTTTAGGGCTCGACCCCGACCTTTACATGGTGATGCGCGTCCCGAGCCGCGAGATCAAGGTTTACATTCCGGTGAAGATGGACACCGGCCACTTACAGGTGTTTGAAGGCTTTCGCGTGCAGCATAATTTCGCCCGCGGGCCGGCGAAGGGAGGCATCCGGTACGCTCCGGATGTGTCGCTAGACGAGGTCAAAGCACTTTCGGCGTGGATGACATGGAAATGCGCCGTCGTGAACGTGCCGTTCGGCGGCGGCAAAGGCGGGATCATCTGCAACCCTCAGCAGATGTCGCTGGGAGAACTTGAGCGTCTAACACGCAGATATACTGCGGAACTGATCGATTTCATCGGGCCGGACAAGGACGTCCCCGCTCCCGATATGAACACCAACGAGCAGACAATGGCGTGGATAATGGACACGTATTCCATGCATGCCAGACATACCGTTACCGCTGTAGTTACCGGAAAGCCGATCGCGCTCGGCGGTTCGCTGGGGCGGCGCGAGGCCACCGGGCGCGGGGTAATGTTCACGGTAAACGAGGCGATCAAAAGATTTAACCTTACGCCTATGGAAACCAGCGTGGTAGTTCAGGGCTCCGGGAATGTGGGCGGCATCGGCGCTGAACTAATGCACCAGCAGGGTTACAAGGTCATCGCGATCTCGGATGTCGGCGGCGGGATCTATAATTCGAACGGGCTCGATATCCCGGCGGTTTTAACCTATCTTCATAAAAACAAATCGCTCGAGGGTTATCCCGAGGCGGAACCTGTTGGAAATAAAGAGCTTTTGGAGATCGAGTGCGACGTGCTAGCACCCTGCGCGACCGAGAACCAGATCACGTCGGAAAACGCCGGACGCATCCGCTGCAAGATACTGGCCGAGGGCGCTAACGGGCCTACCACGCCTAAGGCAGATAAAATACTGCACGACAATGGGATATTCGTTATCCCAGATATTCTGGCCAATGCAGGAGGAGTTACGGTGTCGTATTTTGAATGGGTTCAGGACAGAATGGGTTATTTCTGGTCGGAAGCACAGGTTAACGAACGCCTCGAAGAAAAGATGGTCGCAAGCTTCAACGAGCTTTGCCGTTTTGCGGAAAAACATGACGTGGACACCCGGACCGCGGCTTACATGCTGGCGATCGACAGGGTGGCCTACGACACCCGAATGCGGGGCATTTACGCCTAAATAAAATTCCGTAATTAGTTAAAAATGCTTGATTTTGCGGAAAACTTGAGATAAGGTTCTAGGAACGGTGAATCGGGCGCTTGAGAGGTTTTGAAAATCTTTATTGCCGATTTGCGTTTGTAATACAGCAGACGAAGTTATTTTGATTCTTGACGCTTTATATTGTTAACGCCGATCACGTCGGCGAAAACCTTATTGAAGCGCAATTGATCTTTTAGTAGACTTTTCAAATTACAGCAGTACCGTACTTTGTAGCTACATTGAATTTGATCTTCTTAATTTTGGCGGAGGAACAAGATGAAACTCGCTAGCAGAGTGATTATAGTTGCGGTTGCCATTTCCGTCTTTTGTCTTACTGCATTCTCACAGGCAACGGCGGACCCAAGCCGTAAGACGGAAAGAGACCCGCGAAATGAGGCCCCGACCGTCGGCACGGGCGGCCCTACCGGTGGACCTACCGGACTTTTTACCGTTTATGACGGTAAGACACTGCGAAAAGGGGAGCATACGCTCAGCATTGCATACAGCAATTATGACCGTGATCCCGGAAACATGGACTTCACCGAGGTCCCTGTAAGCTTCCAGATCGCACTTTCAAACAATTTTGAAGTTTTTTATCAGACGGATGTCTATCGCGGCGTTAAGGTGAATTCGCTCCGGAATATTTCCGGGCCGTATCTGCCCAACTCGGAATTCAGTTTCCCGGCGATCGTGCTTGCCCCGGAGGGCAGCGGCACTAACCCGTTGTCGGGCCTTGCGATATTCCGCCCTGCGGGCACATTCGCCACGGTGGCGTTTCCGTTTTTCGGTGCCAGTGCCGGAACCTTCGGCCTGAATGCGCCGAATCAACCAGGCCGATTCTTCGGTTTTTGTGCGGCAAACGTACAGTGCGCGGCCGTTATAGGAAGCCCGATCGCTGGCGGCAGCAACGGCAGCTTTTTCCCGGGCCTCGGTTCGCCGATCGGCGGTATCCTGCCGGGTATCGTGCTGACGACGGTCAACCTGGTGGGGCCGAACGCTCCTGCACCGACCGTATTCACGCTCGCACCGTCGTATAACCCGGACGCGCCGCTTATCAATAAGCGATACGGCGAAAGCTGGTTTAACACGCATACGGGCGGCTTCAAATGGCGCTGGACAAGTAACGATAATCCGGTCGGCGTCGGTATCGTCGGCGCGTATCGCTGGTTCCACGACCGTGCTCCGAACCGCATCGAAGAGCTATTCGACGGTGCTAGCCCTGGCGGTAATCGTGGTGACATTCTTGGAACATTCTTTCTGGACGCTCGCGTCGGCGAGCACGTGAACGTTTCGGCGAACGTCGGCTATCACCTCAATTCGGACATCAAAGCGACCATCGACGGTTTTGAGGCAACGCTTCTCAACCGTCCGGACGAGCTGCTGCTTTCGGCAGGGGTTGATTTCCCGATCAACAAGTACTTCCAGCCGATCGTCG
>JAICPV010000079.1 GCA_025929655.1 Pyrinomonadaceae bacterium | reverse complement strand
GAGCTTTTTGTTCAAGATCCTTTTGCGGATCACATGTTCCGGCGGGAATGTCTTCGCAAGCGAGAGATGACATTACCAATCTTTTTCCCCGAATCATACGATTGCACTCTGTTAAAACGATCCGTCTCAGCCAACCCGGAAAAGCCTCGGGCTTGCGCAGTTGGGGAAGCTTCCGCCACGCCGAGATGAACGCCTCCTGAGCGGCGTCCTCGGCGATTTGGAAATCGCGCAAATAGGCGAAAGCACAAGCAAAGGCGGCGTCTTGGTAGAAGCGTACGAGCCTTCCGAAGGCATCGTGTTGCTCCGCGAGCCCCACGCTTGGGTCAGTAGCTTTGATCACTAACAGGCCGATGTCATCCACTATTTCCGCGAATCGCTGTTCCTCTTCAAACTAAGAGCCAAATGCAGCTGAACACTATACCCACAAAAACGCATATATTGAATTAGGTAACGGGACAGCGTGGAGAGATGTTTTGGGTCAAACGCCTCAAGAGCTCGCCGAAAGAGCAGTTTCCCCATAGGTTCCACCGGAAATGCCAGACCAGGGACATGGCGAATTCTTTCCGTTTTCCACAATTGAGGCGGAAAATGGAAGAACCAATGGTTTTCCATCGTCCTAGTTAACGGGGGAAACATGCAAACAATAGGCAGAACACTTCTAAGTATCGCGGCTGTCTGGATGCTTGTGGCTTCAGCATTTGCGCATCCGGGGTCGGGGATCCTCGTCGATAAGATGGGACAGGTGTATTTCCTCGATACGGGTTCCGGGCTTTGGAAGATCGATACCAAAGGCGGGCTGTCACACCTTTCACCTCTGAGAAACCATTGGTTGGCGATGGACCCGAACGATCGGTTCACGCAAGCGCGACTGCCGACGGATCGGGGCCGCGATTGGGAAATAACCGCCGCCGGCTTAAATCCCACGATGCTTATTTCCACCGATTTTCCGCTCGTGATCGGCCAGGACGGAAATTTGTATCACCCATCGGCTCGCGAAACCAACGTGCGAATAATGCGCTCAACTCCAACGGGCGGCACGATTGCTTTTGTGACGCTTCCGCGCTCGGTCGCGGGTGCGGCATTAGGTTGGATAAACGGACTCGCGACCGGCGCTGACGGTTCGCTTTATTACACGGAAGACAACGCAGTACGACGGATTTCGCGGCGGGGGGAGGTCACGACCATTGCGGTCGTCGCCGCTCTCACGAACGGGCCTGCGGTCCCCGGTAGCGAAAGCCGTCCGTATCTTCGCGGGATTAAGGTTGATTCTAAGGGAGTGGTGTACGTCGCCGACGCCGCTGACGGCCGCGTGTTAAAGATCACACCCGACGGCAAAGTGTTCACTATCCTGCAGCTTGAAAGCCCATGGGCACCGACGGACGTCGCCGTGGTCGGCGACATCGTTTACGTGCTCGAGTTCACGCACGACGCCGGCGACGACCGCACCACATGGATGCCCCGCGTCCGCAGGATCACGCCCGACGGCCGTTCCACCATCCTCGCGACGTTGGATCAAATGCCCGGTGCCCGCCCGACAAAAGGCACGGCAACAGTCGCCTCCTCCGAAATTCTTTGGGTCGAGTTTCTGGATCTGTTATTGCGGTCGTATTTTCTCGCGATCTGAGCCGTAACCCTGACGGAACAGATCGGCCATGCTGATCCTTGATACAAATACGTGATGTTTTGTCCGGCGTGCGGGTCGGGGGTTCCTGAGGGCCTGACGGAAACGGAAGCCGCCGTAGGCTTCTGGCCCTTATTATTATTCTCGCATTCGCGAAGGTGACGATCGTCGGGCTTCTGTTCATCCTGATTTTGGCGACCGAGATAATGGGCCGCCGGGACGCGAGGCCTCGCTTTGAAAGGCACATTGACAAAATCGAAAAACGGCAGGATCGTTGGCGCTGAAGAAGTCGATTTCTTCATCGGCGGATGTTAATTCGGTCGAACCGAAACTATCGCTGGCAATATGTAACTCTCCATCATGCTGTTCACCTGCAGATGCATATACCATTTGCCGTAGGCCGTCGCGGTGACGACGACCACCAACGGTTGGTCCTTGAAGATGTATATCTTGTTCCCGCCGTTGCCGGACGGATGGAACGCCTCGTATTTGCTTCCGTTCACGTTAAATGTCGAGTGCCAAAACAGATAACCATAGTCTCTGCCACCATGTTTGGTGAACGTTTTGTCGACCCAACCGCGCGGGGCAATCTGCTTTCTATTCCACACTCCGCCGTTCTTATAAAGCTGCCCGTACTTCGCGAAATCCAGCGCATTCATTTGCAAGCCGCCTGCTGTGCTCGGGACCTTCTGCGGCGTGTACTGCCATCGATATTTCGTAATGCCCAAAGGTTTGAACAATTTCAGCTCGGCGAATTTTTCCAAGCCGCCCGGCACTGATTTGTTGATGATGTCGCCGAGCACTACAACGCCGGCCGTGAAATAATTGAACGTTCCGCCGACCTCCTTTTTCTGGTCCATCGGCAGGTCGAGAGTGAATTTGATCCAGTCCCCGGTGGGGTACATCTTCTCCTCGTTTCCGAGGGAATCTTCTTCATCGTCGTTACCGTCGAACCCGGAGCTCATCGTCAGCAAACTTTCGAGCGTGACCGATTCTTTTTTCGCGGAGTGGTTGGCGAACTTTGTAAGATCGTAAAAATCTTTGAGAGTTTGATGCTCGCTCTTGATGTGGCCCTCGTTGATGGCGATTCCCATCATCGTCGACGCGAAAGATTTGCCGACCGATCGTGTGTTGTGAAGTGTCTCTCGGGTGGCACCGTTGAAATATTCCTCGATTAAAAGCTTGCCGTCCTTGATGACCACGATGCTTGTTATTTGCTTGTAGAGGTCTTCCGTGATCCGACTTTTGAGTTCCCTGATCTTCTCCGTGTCGTAG
The DNA here is from genome assembly GCA_025929655.1 of Pyrinomonadaceae bacterium. GTDB lineage: Bacteria > Acidobacteriota > Blastocatellia > Pyrinomonadales > Pyrinomonadaceae > OLB17. The sequence goes on along the minus strand of JAICPV010000079.1, from coordinate 5,219 downwards.
CCGCCTTTATAAATCTGCCAGCCACTTCCTCGGTCGATCGTCCGGACCTGCGTCGACTTCTCATCGATTTTCGGCTTAACCACCGTAATCTGCAGTTCACCCGAAGCGATCAGCTCGCCTACTTTAAGCTCTGTGTTTCTGACATAGGGCCGGATCTCGATTCGCAACAGATGCTTCCCGGCCGTGAGGGCGTCCCAACCTCCATTAAGCATGAACCGGTGCCAGATCCCGCCCCATCGGGATTCCGGGTTCGACGAATTGATGAATGACACGCCGAAGATCGTTTTCGCGTCTTTGTCTGCTTTGGAGATCGCGGCAGGGTGAAGATTCTCTTTGTGGACCAAACGGCCGTCTACGAAAAATGAAAATTGATAATTACCGTTTTGAGTGAGCTGGTCCGCCGGCGTCACAGGAGAAAGCCGGTGCAAATAGTTGGTCAGCGAATTCCCCATGAAGGCTCGGAACGCGAGATCGCCGGTTTGATCCAGTTCGAAGCTCTTTAGAAAATCCGCTTCGGTGACGTCGGCCGCAGCGGGCGGTTTCGTTGTGAATACGATTCTCCCGAGATTCTCCCGGTGAAGCGGGTTCGCGATCCCATCGCTTTTAACAACGTCGCCTTGCCCGAAAACCGGAAGGGAAAAGAGCAGGGTCGAAACCGCGTTGAGTATGAAAATTTTTGCAGCTCTGTAACCTCTCATGGAGTAAAGCTCCCTACTGGAATCCCATCGATAGTAAGAATTGCCACGAAACCGTGAGGTTCGCTAAAGCGCGCCTTTGAACTTATCCAAAATTGCGTCGCAACAGCGGCGTCACCCGTTGAGCCTCTTCGAATAGAACAAAGACGCACCCGCCAAGTGCTTTGAGGTTCCCGATCATCACCTTTCTCTTTCTTAAAGAGAAAACACCAAGCTGCTAGGTTTTGTACCAATTATTCTACTCCAGCCAGGACGCCAGGCCCTCGACGCCGTAGATCGAAGCCTTAAAACCGGGCCGCCCCCGAAGACCGGATCGTAAAAAACACGCCAACCTGCGCGCCGCACCCGAAAATGCGCTCGACGCCGCAGCTTGATCACCTCGCGTTTCGCTTTAATTATTACTGTTGCCGCTGACCGTCTGCACTTCTCGCCAGTGTGAACAGTTCCACGAGCTTGTCGCATACGACGCAAAAGGTCCGATTCCTGCTGCGATACGAAATCTTTCCCCCTACTCAAAAATACTATCTCCTGCTTCATTTCGATATGTGGTTGTTCGCTTGCCCTGTTGAGGTAAAATTCGATCAATTAGTAATTGGCATTGTTGTGCGATCATGTAATCGAAATCTTTAGAGTTCTGTGAATTCCTTCTGAAGGTTTTTTGAATTCGCTGATGCGCGTTGGCGACAATAGAACTTATCTCTTCGGCGGTTTCAAGTTGGACGCCAGCGAGCGCAGGTTAACGCGCGACGCGTCGAACATTCCTCTCGCTCCAAAAGTATTTGACACACTTCTTTTGCTACTTCAAAACAGCGGCCGGGTTGTCAGCAAGCAGCGAATGTTGGACGAAATCTGGGATGGAGCCTTTATCGAAGAGAACAATCTAGCTCAGAATATCTCACTCCTACGAAGGGTTCTTAAACCCAGTTTTATCGAGACAGTCCCAAAACTCGGATATCGGTTTATCGAACCAGTAAGAACAACTGCCGCGGTCCCCGCGGAAGAAAACGAGACATACGTCGAACGCAAAGGACCCGCGGCCGTCGAACCCGACTGGTTACGGTCTGAACCGCCCGAAACCCGATACGCACAAAACGGTGACGTGAACATTGCGTATCAAGTGGTAGGAAGCGGAGAAATCGATGTTGTTTTTGTGATGGGCTGGGTTTCTCATCTCGAATACTTTTGGAAACATCCTTTATTCGCAAGGTTTCTTGATCGACTAGCTTCGTTTTCGCGTTTGATCCTTTTCGATAAGCGCGGTACGGGACTGTCGGACCGAGTGCCGTTATCGGAACTTCCTACCCTAGAGCAACGAATGGAGGACGTTCATGCGGTGATGGACGCTGTCGGTTCCGCGAGGGCCGTGTTGGTAGGCGTCTCGGAAGGCGGGCCGATGTGTTCCTTGTTTGCCGCGACCTATCCCGAACGTACCACCGGGCTGGTTATGATCGGCACGTATGCAAAGCGCATTCGTGATGAGAGTTATCCTTGGGCACCGACCGAACGTCAGAGGTCCGCTTTCTTCGAGCTGATGCAGCGCGAATGGGGTGGGCCGGTCGGGATCGAAGAACGGGCTCCCTCGATGGCTTCCGATCCAGAATTTCGGGAATGGTGGGCGACCTATCTCAGAATGGGGGCAAGTCCGGGGGCTGCAGTGGCGCTGACAAAGATGAACGCTGAGATAGACGTGAGGGACGTATTGCCGACCATTCGTGTGCCAACGCTCGTCATTCACCGGAAAGACGATCCGTGTTTACAAGTTGAGGAAGGAAGGTTTGTGGCATCCAGAATTGCGGGCAGCAAATTCGTCGAACTTCCGGGTGACGACCATTTGCCATTCGTCGGAGATCAGGAATCGATTCTAAAAGAGATTGAGGAGTTCGTCGGCGGTTTGAAGGATGCGGTGGAATACGATCGGGTGCTCGCGACCGTGATGAACATCCGCATCGCTGATTTCGCCTCCGAAGAGCGAAAACGAAACAAACAGGACTGGACAGAAGTTATCAGATCATCACGAAGGATCGTCGACAAACAACTCGAAAAATTCCGCGGCCGAGAGGTCGCCTACGATGAGAACGGAATCTTAGCGACGTTCGATGGTCCCGCACGGGCGATTCGATGTGCCTTATCAATAAACGTAGAAGCAAGGAAACTCGGACTTGACGTTAAAACGGGCCTTCACACCGGCGAATGCGACCTCGTGGATCATACATTTGGCGGCATTGCGGTCGATCTGGCGCGAAGGATCGCAGATGAATCAGTTAACGGTGATGTATTCGTTTCCCGAACCGTTAAGGATTTGGTCGCGGGGTCGGGTCTCGCGTTTGAAGAGGTCGGAAACCGCTCGTTCGAAGGTATCGACGGCGAATGGCGGATCTTCAAAGTTACTGACTAAAGACTTAGAAGAAGTCCCCGAGCCGGAAATGTTGTTGAACTTTGGACGACTTTCGATTTCCAACTCCGTACTATTAGCGAAATTGCGCCGGCTAATTCGACAGATATCTTCAGAAATTCTTCAGAACAAATTCATACGTTGCTAAATACTCAACAACACCTCTCCCATTAACATTTCCTCAATCTTCGAGCCCACACACTCGAATTTGGAGGAATATGATTTCAGAAGTAATGACCAACCGACGATATGCGGTCGTTATGGGAGGCAGTATGGCCGGGCTGATCGCCGCCCGAGTCCTTTCGGAATTTTTTGAGAAAGTGACGATCGTCGAACGAGACAATCTCCAGAATAACAACCTCCCGCGCCGAGGGGTGCCTCAGGGGCGACACGCACATGGCATACTCGCCAGCGGAACCGAGATATTGACAGACCTATTCCCCGATCTCGAAAAAGAATTGGTGAAATCGGGAGCGGTTTACGCAGACGTGCTCAACGATGGCAGATGGTATTTTGAAGGTGCGTGCTTGCGCCGCTCGGCGACTGGACGGCCCGGTGTAATGGCGAGCCGGCCGCTTCTGGAAAGCACCGTACGGCGACAAGTCCAGAACGTGGACAATATTGATTTCGTTACCGGACGGTCTATTCGTGAATTGGCTTTCGACGGTCAGGCTGTCAAGGGGGTTATAACAGAAGGCGGCATCATCGGCGCCAACCTGACCATCGATGCGACCGGACGCGGATCTAAGACGCCGGAGTGGCTTCGCTCGATCGGGTTGCCGTCTCCCGCTGAGGAGAGGGTCGAAGTACAACTCAAATACACTACTCGATTTTTCAAGCGTCGTTCGAATGATCTCGACGGCGACACTATCGTATTGATACCGCCGACGCCTGAAGGCAAGCGCGGAGGCGTGGCGCTTGCTCAAGAAGACCGTTCGTGGGTAGTAACCCTCTTTGGACATTTTGGTCATGGCGCACCGGAAGATCTGGACGGTTTCATCGCGTATGCGAAAGGTCTTCCCGTCAACGACATTTACGAACTGATCCGAGACGCCGAGCCGGTTGGCGAGCCGGCGACGATTCGCTTTCCGGCTAGCGTTCGCAGGCGTTACGAGAAGCTGAAAACTTTTCCCGACGCATTCCTTGTTTTCGGCGATGCAATCTGCAGTTTCAACCCCATCTACGGGCAAGGAATGTCTGTGGCGGCTTTGCAAGGGTTGGCTCTAAAAACGGAATTGACGAATGGCTACGATAACTTAGCTCGCCGATTTTTCAATAGAGCCGGGAACGTAATTGACACCCCGTGGAGTGTCGCAGTCGGTACGGACCTGCGAATGCCTGAGACCGTTGGCAAACGAACCTTCGGAGTGAAGTTAATAAACTGGTACATGGCTAAACTGCATCGGTGCGGGCACAACGACGCAGAGGCGGCCAGGGCGTTCATCAAGGTAGCGCAACTTCAGGAAGGGCCTGAAACGCTTTTCCGACCTTCAATCGTCCGACGAGTATTTTCACACGAGTTGCGCTCACGAGTTGGCCGTGAAAACGGTATAACATCCGCGAGGATCTCAACGGCGTCTTGAGGAAAACGCGGATCGAGTGTTGTCTAAGGATTTGTAAGTTGGCGGTTACTCGAGGTCCACCATCCAGATATTCCCTGTGGTCTCGGCATATTCGAATGCTATCCGGTCGTTCACGGGGGACCACACCGGGTAACGGACGTAACTGTTGAGTTTTGAAAAATTCGTTAGCTTTCGCTGTTTCGCGGTGACCCTCGAAACAGAGTAAAGATTCCATAGTCCGTCCCGTTGTCCCGCAAAGAGGATCTCGCTCCCATCGGGCGACCAGTCGCTCACCCAACTTTGACCCTTTTCGTTCGTAAGTTGTGTGATCGTACCGCCATCGGCGGAGATAAACGCGACGAAACTGTCTTCGCCCCGCTTAAGTTGCACAGCCAGCCATCGCCCGTCCGGGGACCATGATGGGAAGCCTGCGAACTCCTCGTCGAAGGTCAGCTGTTTCGTCTCTCCGCCGTCCACTGCGCGAATAAACACATTGCTCGTACCTGTTTGCTTGGATTGAAAGGCGATCCATCTTCCATCCGGTGACGGCCGGGCGATGAACACCTCTTC
>JAICPV010000326.1 GCA_025929655.1 Pyrinomonadaceae bacterium | reverse complement strand
GGTGCCAAGGTTGGCCTGGGCGGCGGATGAGCATCACGAACCTCCGTCGAGTTCGTCCCCGAGCTCCGAGTCGACTGGGCGGGGGAACGCTACCGTCCTCGACCTGGCCGTCGCTCGGAAACGTAAACGTCATCGGCGCCGGTCAATCCGCAGGCGAATATGCGGTTGGGCGAAAATACGTTCAGGAACTGGCTGATTATACCGGCGGCCGATTGTTTCGCCCGGAAGCGACGCCCGGCGGCCTGGCGAATGCATTCGAAGGCATTGCCGAAGAGCTCCGGCGTCAGTACAGCGTCGGCTACGTCCCGAAAGACGACGGCAAGCCCGGCCAGCGAAAACAGATCAAAGTGCGGGTCCAGCGGCCGAACCTTGTAGTTCGGTCGCGCGACAGTTATATCGTCGGGTCAGGAAGATAAAAAAGCGTGAGGCATGTCAGCCCCACGCTTCAACCTTATTCAAGTCTGATCTAGTACGGTTGGATATTCAGGATCGAACCGAGGATATTCGCTAGAATATTCCACCGGCCGCCGGAATAATATCCATACTGCGACCGGCTGTAAAGGCCGTCCTGATAGCCTCGCTCGAACCCCTGTTGGAAATAATACTGGTACTGCGATCTATCGACGTAAGTGCGATATCCATAGGTACCGTTTTGGTAGATCGTCGAACCGTAATACCCGCCGCTGCGCCCATAACGCCGATCCAACTGGCCCTGCCGGTAACCCTGGCGATAGCCTTCGTTAACCGCCTGTCTCAATAATTCAGCACCGCGATAGTCGGTCTGATAGTACGAACCATTCCGATAAATGCGGTACATACGGGCCTGCTGCTTCTCGTACTGTTTCTGCTGCTTTCGGACGCGGTTTTTTTCGTGCGCCCATCGGCTGTTGCCTTGTGCCGAGGTGTCAACGGCTGAACCCGCCAACAAAAAGATCGAAAGTGCGGCCGTGCCGATAAGCATTTTCCATTTAGCGTTTCTCATTTTTCCCTCCTCGATGCATCGAGAGTTTCTGACGCCCGAAAGAAAGCAACGCTTATGCCAGATCTCTAAAACTCATAAACCCAATAGTTACCGTCCCATGGATGGCGGCGGATGTAACGAAATGGTGCAGATGATTTCGAAATCGAATAGTCAAAGGCAGCGAATTTATGCTTGTAATAATTCGTATTTCCCTTTATAGTTCCTTCAAATCAATTTGTGCCCGCGAAATTAAGATTTGCCCCCGGCGAATAACCGAGGGCCGTGTAGTCTAAGGGCTTCAATGAAAACGTTTGTGAAAGCAGAACGAATCGATATTACCCGTCCGGTTCTCATCCTTTTCGGAATGAATGCATTGGACGCGCTCCTTACGATCTTTTGGGTCCAGACCGGCATTGCTACTGAGTCCAATCAGCTAATGGACGCCCTCCTGACGATCGGGCCGCTTCCGTTCCTGCTGTTCAAGCTCGGTTTCGGAGTCTTTACGGCAACGGTTCTCCTGTACGGATCACATTATCCTCTGGCAAAATTCGGCGTCCGCGCCGGTTTGACGGTTTATTCCGTCGTAATGGGCATTCACCTTTTCACTGGCCTCGCCGCTTCGGGATTCTTTTTCTAAGAAGTTTTATCCACGAATTACACGAATAAGAAGACGTTCTGAATGATCAGATCGTTTGATCGGCCGAATCATCGCGCTCTTTGGACCCGATCTCTTTATTCGTGCGTAATCTCGCATCTCGACGATTGATGTTGTAACCTGTTTGGCATTCTTATATGATATTAAACGTACGTGCCGAATGGCGCGGTTGTTGCCTATATCCAAAGTAGCCTTCCTTCTTGTTCCTGATCCGCCCCGAAAAATGTGATGAATACGCCGGAACCAGTACATTCAGGCATCATAAGCGAACAGTTGGCATCGTACCGTAAGCGTTCGCTTCCCGGATTGGTCGCAACAAGCGCTCTTTCCGCGCTGATCGCCTTCGGCGTTTTTTATTCTTCACTGATCGCGACTTCTCAGCCGATCACCGCCGAACAGTATTCTAAGGTGAATGATGCGATCGAGCTGCTCGAAGCGAAGGGATTCGAGCGAGAGGTCTTTCTGCTTCGCAACACGGCGCAATTTAGACGATCGGACAACTGGTTTAACAGCGCGATGTTGAATGCCGACTCGTACGCGGCGACCAACTTCCCGTTTCAGATCATTACGCTTTATCCGGATTTTTATTCGAAGACGACAGACGACGTCGAACGCGCCATGGTTCTGCTGCACGAGGCAAAGCATCTGGAGAGCAAAGATGAAAACGCCGCGTACGCGTTCGTATGGCAAAACCGTGAGCGGCTAGGCTGGACACAGCTATCGCACGGCACGACTCCGACTTACGTTACCATTTCCGAACAAACACGCGAAAACGCGCCGGAACTTTTCAACTGCCCCGACAAAGTCTGGAACGACTGTACCGAAACGCTCGCGGTTAGGCGTTAACGAAGGCCATGTTTTTCCAGCAGGTGGCGAAACGAATGAACGGGAATTTGCAGTAGCGCCGCGGCGCGGGTTTGGCTCCCGCCGGAGCGTACAAGCGCCTCCTGAACGAATTCTTTTTCTAAATTGTTGAGATAAGCGGGGAGATGGATCCCTTCGGCTGGAAGCTCTGCGCCTTTATGCGAAGCAGACGCCCCGTTCTCGCAGCAATGCTCCGCGGCGATCGGTGTGCCGTCACGCGTCAAGGCGACGGCCCGCTCGATCGTGTGTTCGAGCTCTCGAACGTTGCCCTTCCACAGGCGGCTTTCCAACGCCGCGACGGCACCGTCCGACAGTACGACTCGTTTGCCCGAGCGCGTCGAGAATTTCCGGACAAAATGTTCCGCAAGATGCGGAATGTCTTCGCGGCGTTCGCGAAGCGGCGGTACGTGAAGCGGTATCACCGACACACGATAATAAAGATCCTGTCTGAATTTCCCGTCTGCTACCATCGGCGCGATATCGCGGTTGGTAGCGGTGATGACGCGCGCGTCCACCGCGATCTCATCGCGCGCCCCGATTCGCCGCACACGCTGCTCCTGAAGCACGCGAAGGATCTTCACCTGCATCGCCTGGGACATATCGCCGACCTCATCGAGAAAGATCGTGCCTTTGTCGGCGGATTCGAACATTCCCGCTCGACTCGAAACGGCTCCGGTGAACGCCCCCCGCATAAATCCGAAAAGTTCGGATTCGAGCAGCGTGTCGGTCATCGCACCGCAGTTGATCGGTATGAAAGGCTTGTCGGCCCGGTCCGAAAGCTCGTGTATCGCACGCGCGACGAGCTCCTTGCCGGTTCCGCTTTCGCCTGTGATCAATATTGTCGAACGCTCGCGCGCGACCGTCTCGATCATTCGAAACAGCTCGAGCATTTTCTCCGACTGCCCAACCATGTTCGCCAGGCTCCCGATCTTTCGCTGCGCCTGGCGGAATGCTCGGTTCTCGGAAACGATGTGCTGCTTTTCGAGAGTGCGTTTGACGATGACGCGAAGCTCGTCGTTGTTGAACGGCTTCTGAATGAAATCGTCGGCCCCAAGTTTGAACGCTTCCCGGGCCGTGTCCATCGTGCCGAACGCCGTCATCATCACGACACCGATATTCGGATCGCTTTCACGGGCGCGGCGGAGCAATTCGATCCCGTCGATGTCAGGCATGCGAACGTCGGACAGGATGAGATCGCACGGATTCGACGACAAAAACTCCAGCGCGGTGCGGCCATCGGCTGCGGAATCTACTTTGTAGCCGTCGTCTTCGAAAATGGCCTT
>JAICPV010000502.1 GCA_025929655.1 Pyrinomonadaceae bacterium | reverse complement strand
TTATGCTTGATCAATGGGAAAAATTCGAGGCCGGGCCGAACGAACCTTCCAGCGAAAAGCTGTATGTCTCGATCAACGGTAAGGGTCAAATACTTCTGAATAAGAAAACGGTCGATTGCCTTGAAGCGCCGGCCGCGGTCATTTTGTTTTTCAGCAAGCCGTCGTCAAAGATCGGCATTCGCGCAGCTCGTCCGATAGACAAAGGCGCATTCCCGCTCAAATCCCGCCCGCGTTCGCATTCGCGAATGGTCCACGCCAGCCCGTTCTGCCGAAACCACGGCATTCGAGTGAACGGAACCGTTTCGTTCGTTGACATTAAGCTGGACAACGACGGCCTGCTGATCCTCGACCTGAACAAAACAACCCGCGTCAGCCGTGTGACGGCTCGGTGAAAGTTCGGGTCAGCCAAAGCGTCGCCGATTATAACGCTTTGAAATCGTGCTAGGATAATCGCGATGCGAAAGGTGCTTATCCCTCTTATTCTTCTGCTTCCTCTCTATTCAACTGCTCAGAAACCTATCACGCCGAAAGGCTGGAAAGCCGTCAGAGCCTGTGGATTCGAATTTATTGTTCCTGATGCTGTCCGATTCAAGGAAACGCCACCGGGGAATGGCTGTCGGGCCGCATTGGAAGGCGGCGGGTTCACGATCACTCTGAGATATAGCAACGACGTTCCGATTCTCCCCTCCGAATTGCCGATAGTGTCCGACGACATAACTATCGGCGGCGTAGCCGCCAGGTTGAATATTTACAGGAGTAAAGATGTCGACTGGATCGTCACAAGTGTTCATATGACGATCGATCGGCCGGGAGAAATATCGAACACCAAAACTTTGGCTTTCGGCATCGGCTCGAACTCCCGGACTAAGCCCGAAGTTGCAAAACAGATCTACGAAAGCATTAGGTACGTCGGACCTAGCTATTGATTAAGCCAATGCCGTTTCCCAACCGGAAATGAGAAAAGGACGTTGAAACGCTCTTTAAATTCATTCTGCGATTTTTGATCCACGCCGTGAACGGCGTGGCTATTTGCCCTTCGGGAAATCGGAGAGGCAAGCCTCTCCGCACTGCGTTCGCAGCAAGCTGCTGTTTTTGGGAGTAGGATCCGGAGAGGCAAGCCTCTTCTCACTACGTTCGCGGCAAGCCGCAAGAATCAGATTTCCAAAATATCCACCAGTTCCTGGACTGCGGCGGCGGACTTTTGGAGGGCCGAGCGTTCGTCGTTGGACAGCGAGATCTCGATGATCTGTTCGACGCCGTTTTTGCCGAGCTTGACCGGAACACCGACGAAGAGATTTGAGATGCCGTATTCGCCTTCGAGGAAGACGGCGCAGGGAAGGATCTTTTTCTTGTCTTTCAAAATAGCTTCGGCCATCTCGACCGCTCCAAGCGACGGGGCGTAATATGCGGAGCCTGTTTTCAATAAACCGACGATTTCGGCACCGCCATTCGCCGTACGTTTGACGATCGCGTCGATCTGGTCGGCTGGGAGAAGCTCGGTGATCGGGATGCCGGCGCATGTCGAATAACGTGGCAGCGGCACCATCGTGTCGCCGTGGCCGCCGAGCACGAAAGCGGTCACGTTTTCGACCGAGACGTTCAACGCCTCTGCCAAGAAGCAACGCATGCGTGCTGCGTCGAGAACGCCAGCCATTCCCATGACGCGGTTTTTCGGAAAACCGGATCGGCGGAATGCGACCTGTGTCATCGCATCGAGTGGGTTCGAGACGACGATGATGTAGGCGTTCGGGGAATATTTTGCGACCTGGTCGGTCACGGCGCTGACGATGTCGGAGTTGGTCTTCAAGAGATCGTCGCGGCTCATGCCGGGTTTCCGCGGCAGACCGGCGGTGATGATGACGACGTCGGAATCTTTCGTTTCTTCGTACGAATTCGCACCGACGAGCTTTACGTCAAAGCCGTCGATCGGCGCGGCCTGCGCAAGGTCGAGCGATTTGCCCTGCGGAGTGCCCTCGACGATATCGACCAATACGACGTCCGCCAGCTCCTTGCTCGCGATCCAATGAGCAGCCGTCGCTCCGACATTGCCCGCACCAACAACAGTTACCTTATTCCTTCCGGTCGGCATACAAATATTCTCCAAATAGTTGAATTTACGCGTGTTTTATTAAAGGAACTATTCTATGATTTGAGTTAAATTCTCGCAAACAAACTACAAATAAATATGAAGATTCGCGTTATCGGTTCGCTTGCAGTCGTTTTCTCTTTCCTC
>JAICPV010000409.1 GCA_025929655.1 Pyrinomonadaceae bacterium | reverse complement strand
CGGTGTCGATCTTCAGGATAAGCACCTTTTCCACACCGCGATAATATCGTTTCAAAACCGCTTCAAGCTGGCCGGGATAGCTGCAGTGGATAAAACCTTCCGAGGTGAGGCTCTCGGGCGCATACGACGGACGGTCTTTGAAGCGTTCCCACACCTGCGGCAAAACGATGTGATAGATGAACATTGAGGTCTACTCGGAGTCAACTTTCAGAAGCGTCAAGCCATGGGCCGGTGCGGTTTTTCCGGCCAGACTTCGGTCACCCGAAACGATGGCCCTGTGAATTGTATCAGAATCTTTTTCACCTCGCCCGACCTCGATCAGCGTGCCGACGATCGAGCGCACCATGTAACGCAGAAAGCCGTTCGCGCTGATCCGAAACTCGAGGACGTTCGCCGAAGCACGGCTGTCCCAGTGTGACTCGATCGTGCAATCGAATACCGTTCGGATGCGTGAATCTCCGTCGGAATGTGCCGACGCGAACGCCGTCCAATCGTGCTCGCCTAGAAACAGGCGGGCGGCCCCGGTCATTCCCGCAACGTCGAGCGGTTTGTGTTCGTGATGAGCGAAGCGGCGCCAGAAAGGTGACATTACCGGTGCGTTCACGATTCGATACATGTACGTTTTTCGCTTCGCCGAAAAACGAGCATGAAATTCATCAGCCGCTTTCTCCACTTTCATGATCCGGATATCACGCCAGAGATTTCCATTTATGGCCGATCGAAGCTTGTCGGGGGTGAAAGTCCGATTCAATATGACATTCGCTACCTGGCCCTCGGCGTGAACGCCTGCGTCCGTACGGCCCGAGCCGATGACGTTTACCTTCGTGTCCTCGAGCATTCCGACGACGCGTTCCAATTCGCCCTGGATCGTGCGGTCGTTTTCCTGCACCTGCCAACCGTGAAAGTCGGTGCCGTCGTATTGGATAAGAAGCTTGTAATTCATCTCAGGGACAGTGGTCAGTCGTCAGTGGTCGGTTGTCAGTTGTCAGGGGGCTCACAGCTCAAACTTACCTCCGGCTTCCCGGTTTATACGGAGTATCTCCGGCAATGCACATCGGGCAATCTTCAGGTTTGTACGCGGGGACCTCCATTTCGACCAGGGATATTCGTGGCACGCCGACGTCTGCTTTCCCTGCGGAGCGGTCGATGATCGAGGCGGCACCGACAACTTTCCCGCCGGCTTGTTCGAGGGCCGCGATGCATTCGCGAGTCGACCCGCCGGTCGTGATCACATCTTCGACCACCAGGATCTTTTCACCCGGCTCTAGCGTAAACCCGCGCCTCAACGTCATCACACCTTCCTGCCGCTCCGTCCAAATGAATCGCACACCGAGCGCCTTTGCCACCGCAAAACCGATGACGAGGCCGCCGATCGCCGGCGACGCAACGGTATCGATCGCGGAATCGCTAAAATGTGCGGCGATCTCCTGCCCGAAACGCTCGGCGTCCGACGGCATCTGCAGAGCAAGAGCGCACTGGAGGTAATTGGGCGAATGCAATCCGCTCGAAAGGATGAAGTGTCCTTCGAGCAGCGCGTCGGTTCGTTTGAAATGTTCGAGGACGTCGGTCATGCAGGGTGCGGTCGAAGAGAGATTATGCCAAAAAAGTTTCCGATATGCGACAAACGCTCGTTTACGCACGCGGCGCTTTACGGCTAGAATGTCATTCAGGATGCATCCTTACCCCAACCTCATCTCGGATTCATTGCTGATCAATGCAACGATAGAGTTTCTCCGCTCGATCGGCGGCAGCGCATCGGCGGTCACCGTTGTCGATTACATTATGAACATCCGCCGGGCCGATCCATCGTTGGCTCGCCTGCTGGTCGCCGACCTCGTCGGTCGCGACCCGCGCCTGACACTCAACGAGGACATGGTCGCATGCGTCAACGACGATCACGATACCATCGCCTTGTCCGGGGCAGACTTCGTCGTATTCGATCTCGAAACAACCGGGGCGAAGACGCCGCCGTGCCGCGTTACGGAGATCGGGGCCTACAAAGTACGCGACGGAGAGATCGTCGGCGAATTTCATTCGCTGGTGAACCCTGAGATGCCGATACCGTTCTTTATTACGATGCTGACCGGTATCAGCGACGATATGGTACGAGACGCACCGAAGTTCTCGGACGTGGCTCACGACTTTCTCACCTTCCTCGGTGATTCCGTGCTCGTCGCGCACAATGCGGGTTTCGATATGCGGTTCCTCAATCACGAGGTGAGCCGGCTGTATGAAGATTATCGCTTAGCAAATCCATCGCTCTGTACGGTCCAGCTTTCGCGAAAGCTCTTGCCCGACATCGACAATCACAAACTCAAGACCGTCGCCGAGTATTTCAGCGTAGAGTTGATCAATCATCACCGGGCAAATGCCGATGCGCTTGCGACGGCGAAGATATTCATCAATTTGCTCAGTGATCTTCGGTCGCGTGGTGTGGATGACCTCGGATCGGCTCGCGAATTCAGTTTGAAACGGAAATATGTCAGACCAGGCGAAATTACAACCGGAGAACCTTCAACAACTCGATATCAGGCCGACGCCGCGTGAGGAGATGAACCTCGGCGCGCTCGATACGTTCGCGTACGAGTTCGTGGGCCGGGAGATCTGGATCGAATTTGAGATGCCGGAGTTTACGGCAATATGCCCCTTTTCGGATTTCCCCGACTTCGCGGTCATCCGCCTCAAGTACGTTCCGAACGAACGATGCATCGAGCTAAAGAGCTTGAAGCTCTATATAAACTCGTTCCGCGACGTAAAGATCTTTCACGAGCACGTCATCAACATCATTCTCGAAGATTTCGTAAAGGCTTGCGATCCGCTGCGAGTTGAGATCGAGGGCGACTTTCACGTTCGGGGGAATATCAAGACGGTCGTCAGGGCTAGCTACTCGAAATCGGCGTGACGGGGTGGCGTCTCTTTGTCTCCGCGTCTCTCCTCTCCGCGTCGCTATGCTCTAATGAACAGCTACCGTCATAACGCGCGGCTGCGATCTCAGATGCTTTCGG
>JAICPV010000450.1 GCA_025929655.1 Pyrinomonadaceae bacterium | reverse complement strand
GGGAGCCCGATCAAACTTGCAACCGTCGTCATCAGGAACGAGCCGAGAATAGCGTTGCCGATCCCGCCGCCCTCGCCGACGGGCTTTGGCGTATCTGTCAAAAACTGAAAGCTCAGCGACGAAACACCGCGAACCGCGATGTATCCTAGAATTATTATCAGAAGCGCGATCGTCGCGATCGCGCACGCGGCGGTCAGCCCGGTCATGACGCTGCTGACCATCTGACGTCTTCTGCGCGCACCGTCGATCTCCGCGGCAGCGGAAACGGGAAGGTTCATCGCGCCGCTGTTATGCAACCTGTTGCCTCCTTCCGGCGATACCGGTCACCATCAGCTTTGCGATTCCGTTAACGATGAACGTAACAAGGAACAAGATCAATCCGATCTCGATGAGAGCGCTGAAATACAACGGGTCGCGAGCTTCTGCGAAATTCGCAGCCAGGACGGACGCGATCGTGTAGCCTGGTTCGAAAAGGTTCGCGGTTATCTGAGGGACATTTCCGATCACCATCGTCACCGCCATCGTCTCGCCGATCGCTCGTCCAAGCCCAAGCACGACCGCTCCCGCGATTCCCGATGCAGCATTACCAAGCACAACCCGCGTCGTTTCCCATTTGGTTGCACCCAGAGCAAGGGCGGCTTCCCGCTGCGTGGTCGGAACAGCTTCAAGAACATCACGAACCACGGCAGTTATGATCGGCGTGACCATGATCGCGAGGATGATCCCGCCGGTCAGCATTCCGATACCTGTAAGACGGCCTTGAAACAATGGAATGAATCCGAGATACGTTTGCAGCCAGGAGCCGAGATATTCGCGAATAAAAGGGGCGAGAACGAAAATTCCCCACAATCCATAAACGACTGACGGTATCGCTGCCAGTAGCTCGACCAGAAACGCTATCGGTCGCGCGATGCGAACGCTCGCCTGTTCGGTTAAAAAGATCGCTATGCCGAGCGAGATCGGAACCGAGATCAAAAGTGCGATCACGGCTGTTACGATCGTTCCGTATATGAACGGCAAAGCGCCGAACGCGCGCGCCGACGGGTTCCATTCGCTAGAGGTGACGAAGCCGAACCCGAGTTCGCGGATCGTCGGCAGCGAATTCTCCGTCATCATCGCGATCATGGCTGCGACGATCAAAAGAATGAGCGCCGCGGCGACGAACAGGATCGTGCGGAATACGGTATCGCCGGTTGTGTTCGTTTGCTTCACGCTCTTCGACGTAGTTATTGACGAAAAGGCTTGCCGGCGTTCGACATCAGCTTCAGCCTGTTCTCGACCTTCGCGACGATCTCGGCAGGGAGCGGCGCGTAATGCAGATCCTTCGCGAATTTTTGCCCGTCGTGCGTCGCCCACCACAGGAAATCAGCGAGCATCTTGCCCTTTGTTGCGTCATTTTGATCTTTGTAAGCGAGCACATATGTGTAGCTCGAGATCGGGTACGCGTTCGCACCGCTCGCATTTGTAATGTCCGCTCGAAGGTCTTCCTGGATCGTTGCAGATGATTCCGCCGCAGCCGCGGTTACGGAGTCGACCGATGCCTCGATGAAATTTCCGGCCGCATTCTTCAGTGCCACGACGGGAAGGTTGTTTGCCTTCGCAAAGGTAAGTTCCACGTATCCTATAGTGTTGGGCGTCTGTTTCACCTGACCCATTACGCCGTCGTTCCGCTGTGCGCCGATCCCCACGCCTTGTGGCAGCGTCATATTCTGACCTTTCACGTTCCAATCCGGGCTCACCTTCGCGAGATAGTTGTTGAATACGTTCGTCGTACCGCTTCCGTCGGAACGATAGACGACAGTGATGTCCGTCGCGGGCAAATTCACACCGGGATTATCTGCTGCGATCTTAGGATCGTTCCATTTCTTAACTCGCCCCAGAAAAATATCGACCACGGTCTGCGGTGACAATCGCAAAGGTGCGGTTAGCCCTTCGAGGTTGTAAGTCAATACAACGGCACCGAGAACGGTTGGAATGTGAAGCACGTCACCGCCGTGCGCCGCCTTGATCTCATCGTCGGTCATCGGAGCGTCCGACGCGCCGAAGTCCGCGGTCTGCTGCTGCAAAGCCTTTATACCCGCGCTCGATCCAGTCGATTGGTAGTCGATCTTCGCATTGACATCAACCTTTCCGTATTCGCTGACCCATTTTTCATATATAGGTTTCGGGAAGCTGGCTCCGGATCCCTGAAGACGCTGGCTGCCGCCAGCGGTGCCAGATTCATTGCTTGGCCCCCCGACTTTCTGGCCGCTGCAGGCCGCAAGGAATAATGCCAAACTCACGAAGGCGATGGTATGGATCCACGAACCGGTCTTGGGAACTGCGATGTTTGGTCTTTTCGTAATTTTGTGTTCAAGCATTGATTCCACTATTTGTGTGAGTGGAAAAATTGTCAAACAAATCCGCAGCTTGGTTAACATGTTGGTAACATGCATTTAAGAAAGGCGAAACAGAAGTATTAAAAGAGCGGATCCGTTTCGGGATCCGCTCTTTTTATCTTCCCCTTGCTCACTCTTGCTAGAATCGGAATTTTGCACGAAACTGGCCGACACGCGGGCCGCCGACCGTGTTCGTGATCACGCCGAAATCTACCGCGTCCTGCAGATCGCTGTTCGGCGCCTGAAGGTTCACGCGGTCGAACACAT
>JAICPV010000144.1 GCA_025929655.1 Pyrinomonadaceae bacterium | reverse complement strand
GGCTGTCATGTTCTGGATGCGGACCTAACGGCGAGGAAAGTCGTCCAACCCGGCACCGAAGGATTGCGCCATATAGTTGAGGAATTCGGCGAAGGCGTTTTGGTTAACGGCTCGCTCGACAGGAAGAAATTAGGAAAGATCGTATTCGCCGATCCCGAAAAACGAAATTTGCTGAATTCCATCGTTCATCCTCTTGTTATCGAAAAACAAAACGAATGGATCGAGGAGCGCGAGGCAGAAGACCCGGACGGAGTTGCGATCATCGATGCGGCTTTGATGATCGAATCGGACGGTTACAGGCGTTTCGATAAGCTGATTGTAGTGTGGTGCGAGGCTGATATACAATTGGCGCGATTGATGCAGCGCGACGGATTGAATGCAGAGGAAGCTCAGCGGCGGATAAGTGCGCAGATGCCGCAGGAGGAAAAGAAGAAATACGCCGATATTCTGATCGATACGTCCGCCGGGTTCGAAGACACTCGCCGCCGCGTCCTGGAAACCTTTGATAAGTTAAAGCATCTCACCAAATAGCGAATGCCGCCCGCAACGCGAAAAATTGGTCGATTTACATTCATGACAACGGTTCTATCCGCCGTTTGCATGGTTGCGTCGTGCACCGAACTGCGCACGCCGGAGCCAAATCCCTATTTAGCAGAAACGCAGCCGCCGCCGATACAGGAATTTCGATGGAGCAACGGAGCAATGCCGAAGAGCCTGGACCCGGCGAGGGCCTCGAGCGCTCCCGAGACGGACATCGTGCGCGCGATGTACGAAGGCGTGACTGTCATCGACGCGAACACGCTTGATGCGGCGCCCGGCGTCGCCGAATCGTGGCATACGAGCGAAGATGGGCTCGAGTGGGAATTCACCTTTCGCGAGAACGCTAAATGGTCGAATGGGCGCCGGGTGACCGCCGCCGATTTCGTGCGGTCGTGGGGAAGGCTTTCCGAACTTGACGAAGCCGCGCACAAGAATCTTCTCGCAAATTTCGCGGTGACGAGCGGCGAAAGCCCGGCCGCACCGGAGTCTCCGGCAGAGGACTTTGAACAAGAGACCGAACAATTGTCGCCGGGCAGAGATCAGGAAGCTGCCACTCCAGCGCCATTGCCGACAGCTGCTACGATCGAGGTAAAACGTCCTGCGAAGCAGGCGCTCGCGGTTACCGCACCGGATGAACGAAAACTGGTCGTGAGACTCAAGCGGCCGGACAAGGACTTTGCCAAACTCATCTCGCATCCCATCTTCATGCCCGTTTTCAGAAGCGGAAGATCACAGGATAGGGCGAAGCTCGACCCGAACGCTGTCGGCAACGGGCCGTTTCAGATCTCGGACCTCACTTCGAACGAGATCGTGCTGGAGCGTTCGAAGAGTTATTGGAACAGTGAAAACGTAAAGGTGGAAAGGCTCCGTTTTGTGCCTATCGAAAAGTCCGATGATGCGCTCGAAGCGTACCGAAGCGGAGCGATCGACGCGCTCACGAACACCGAAATATCGCCTCTTGCGCAGAAGCTGTTCTCGACGGCGTCGGATTTTCGAAAGAATGTTTTCGGCGCCTTGAATTTCTACGAGATCAATCATCGCAAATCGCCGTTCAACGACCGGCGCGTTCGCGAAGCTCTCGCGATATCGATCGAGCGCGAACAGTTTTTGGCTGATGACGGGGAGACAACACTTCAGCCGGCCTTCTCGATAATGCCCTTCGGCTCCGGCACGCAGAAAAAGTTAGTTCAGGACAAGGAGCGCGCCCTGGAGCTTTTGGAGCAGGCGGGGTTTCCCGGCGGGCAGGGGTTTGCTCCTATCCGGTTGACCGTCAATCGGAACGAAACGCAGCTTCGCATCGCGCGTGCGGTAGCACGGATGTGGAAAGACACGCTTAATATCGAAACCATTTTGGAAGTAAGAGAAAGCGACGAGATCGCATCGATCCGCGAAAGCGGCGAATATGACATCCTAAGACGCGGCGTGGTATTTCCGGTCCCGGACGAGCTTGCGTGCATCACGGCCGTGCACGGCGGCGATCCTGCCCGACAAGGGCCGGACGTGTCCGAGCCGCGGCCCGGAGCTCAGCCGAATTCGAACGGAGATAGTTCGAACGTGGCGATTCCCCTTCAATCTCCAAACCGGTTTGCGACGACGGAACCGATCTTTACCGAAACCGATGCTCTGTTTCAGTTTCACGTGATACCCCTGTATTTCCCGCGTTCGTTCGCCTTGGTCAAGCCTTACGTAAAGGCGTTTGAGCTGAACAGCCTCGACGCGCCGAATCTGACGGCGACCGAGATCGATGTCGCGTGGCAGCCGGTGACTCGGTAACCTAACGGGCTGATTTTGCGTACAGTTCAGTATTGGACAGAACGCATCAAAGAAAAATGATCGTATAGTGAACATTGTTCAGGCGTTCGATCGAAACACGGGTTCAGTTCTCTCCACAAAAACGGTTGCAGATCACCGCAACCGGCTTAAAATAAAGGAGTTATATGTTACGGGCAATACTTCGGACCGGATCTTTCCTGTTGATGGCATCGATGCTTTATACCGGCTGCACCACACAGGCGACAGGCCGGTTTTACGGTAAGACAGAGGCGCCAAAGAACAACGTCCTTAGATACATTTCCGGGTCGGAGCCGGAATCTCTGGACCCGCCGGTTGCCACCGGACAACCCGAGGCGCGTGTGATGATGGCCCTTTACGACGCCCTGGTCGAATATCATCCGAAGACGATGGACCCGATGCCCGCGATCGCGGAGAGCTGGGAGATCGGCGCCGGCGGCACCGAGTACGTATTTTATCTGCGTAAGAATGCGACATTTTCGAATGGCGACCCGATCACCGCTCACGACTTTGTCTATTCGTTCCGACGAGCAGTGTCGCCGGAGCTTGCAGCGCTTAACGGCTATCTCGGTTTCTATATCAAGTATGCCGAGCCTTACAATGCGGGCGAGATGTTCGTCCGCGACCGGGACGGCCGATTCCTTTTGAAGAGCGATGTCGAAGAAAAAGCCGCTTCACCTGCTGACGTGCCGGTCGCGGATATGGGCTATCCGACGGAGTTTCACAAATATATCGACAGCCCAGACCGTCTTACCGTTCCCCGGTCGGAAAAGGCGAGGAACGAGCTTTTTGCCGGAAATGCCAAACTCAAAGCCGCTGTCGAAGGCAAGGAACTTGTCCCGATCAAGGGCGAGGACATTGGCCTCGAGGCGATCGACAATTACACTTTCCGGATAAAGCTCAAGCAGCCTGCTCCGTATTTTATCGGCTTGCTCGGCCATCAGCTTTTCCGGGTCGTCCATCGTCCGACGATCGAGAAGTTTGGTAAGGCGTGGACCAAACCTGAGAACATTGTGACCAGCGGCGCTTTCCTGCTGAAGGAACACCGCCCCTACGACCGTGTGGTAACGGTAAAAAATCCAAATTACTGGGACGCAGAGATGGTCCGTCTGAACGGTATCGAGTTTTACCCGCTCGATGAGGCGACCACGATGATGAACCTTTACAAAGCGGGCTCCGCGGACGCGATCTACAACCACACCGTCCCCGCTGCCTGGAACGACGTGATCAGGCAATACAAGGACGAGTACCTCAACCATCCTGAGGTCGCGATCGAGTACTACACCATCAACGTAAAGAAGCCGCCAATGAACAATGTGAAGGTGCGGCAGGCATTCGCGCTCGCGATAGATCGTGAAGCGTTGGCGAAATTCCGCAAAACTACCACGCCGCTGGTCGATTTCACGCCCGAAGGGATCTTTCCGAAATACGAGCAGGCCCGCACGAAAGTCTACACCGAAGAGTTGAAGAAAAAGGGAATGACGATGGAACAGTGGAAGGCCCGCGCTTTCGACCCTGCAAAGGCGCGCCAGCTGCTTACCGAGGCAGGTTTCCCCGTCCAGCAAAACGGCACTAGCTTCGCCGCGCCCAGCTTTCCTATCTCGGACGTCGAGCTTCTATACAACACGGCCGAGAGCAACAAGGCGATCGCGGAGTTCATTCAGGCGCAGTGGAAACAGAATCTCGGCATAACCGTGCCGCTCAAGAACATGGAATGGAAAACGTTCCTGACCTACCGCAAGAAGCTCGAATATTCGGGTGTCGCGCGTGCGGGCTGGGTTGGCGACTACATGGACCCATTCTCGTTCCTGTATCTCTTCTACGGCGAAAAGAATGACAGCTCGACCGGGTGGTTCGATCCGAAATACGACCGTATGCTCGACGAAGCCAACAGAGAGCTTGACGAGATGAAGCGATTCGAGAAACTCGCATTGGCCGAGTTCATGATGATCCAGGAGCAGCCCGTCGTTCCGCTGCAGACGCAGGCGACGAACTGGATCAAGAAACCTTACGTCAAGGGCCTGTACCCGAATCCCGGTACGCTTCACGCTTGGAAATTCGTTTACATCGAACCGGATCCGAACAAGTGGGACCGCGACGTGGACAACATTATGAAAGTCAGCGATCCATGGGTCGACCAGCATATTGCAAGGCTGATGACCACGCAGGAGACTTTCAACGCGCAGAAGAAGGCGTAGAGCGGCAAGGCGGAAGAATAAGATGTTAAGTTTCGCACTGCGAAGGCTGCTGATCATCATCCCGATGGCCCTTCTGGTCGTATCGGTCACGTGGGTGCTGATCCGCCTAGCGCCCGGCAATTTCTACGAAGGCGAGAAGACGCTGCCGCCGGCGATCGAGGAGAATATTCGGAAAAAATACGGCCTCGACAAGCCGTGGTACCAGCAGTATTTCCTGATGCTTTCGAACGTGGTCCGTGGCGACTTCGGCGATTCGCTCAAGTATCAGGGAGAAACCGTCAATGACATTATCAAACGGCATCTGCCGTATTCGGCGACGATCGGCGCGCTGGCTTACCTGGTGGCGTTGATCGTGGGGCTGTCGGCTGGAATCATCGCGGCGCTGCGCCAGAATTCTTCGTTCGACTACGGCTCCATGGCGACGGCAATGCTGGGGCTTTCCGTGCCGAATTTTGTGCTCGGGCCGATATTCGTTCTCGTTTTCGCGCTCGGGCTATACTGGCTGCCGCCGGCTCGCTGGGGTGGGATCTCCAATCTAATTCTTCCGGTCCTGACGCTCGCCGCGATCTACATGGCTTACTTAGCGCGCTTGACGCGTGCGGGAATGCTTGAAGTGATGCGGTCCGACTATATTCGGACCGCGCGTGCGAAGGGTTTGAGCGAAACCGACGTTCTGCTGAAACACGGGATTCGCGGCGGTATCATCCCGGTCGTTTCGTTCACCGGGCCGGCCCTGGCCGGCTTGCTTGCTGGAACGGTCGTGGTGGAAAGGGTGTTCGCGATACCAGGCCTCGGGAACATTTTTATTCAAGCCGTGTTGAACCGAGACGAGCCGCTGATCCTCGGCATCGTCGCGTTCCTCTCGATACTGATCATGATCTTCAATTTGATCGTCGATATTTCATACGGGTATTTGGACCCGCGGATCAGGTACGAATAATGGTTGCGAACCTGGAAAAACAAAAGGGCACATCGCTCTGGCAGGACGCGTGGAAGCGTCTTCTTAAGAATCGCCTCGCGGTCGCCGGGATGGTGGTCCTTGCGATAATGCTGCTCGGCGTCATCATCGGGCCGCAGATCATCCGAATGACGACCGGATACACAGCGGACTACGTTCCATCGCAGGTTGAGGAAGGAGACCTTGTTCGTTCGTTCCCGCCATCACTGCAGCATCCGATGGGAACAGACGATGCGGGCCGCGATCTATTGGCACGCGTGCTGCAGGGCGGGCGTATCTCGCTGATGGTCGGAATAATCTCGACGCTCGTTTCTTTGATTGTCGGCGTTTCATATGGCGCGATCGCGGGCTTTTTCGGCGGCCGCATCGACAACATAATGATGCGGATCGTCGATATCATTTATGCCATTCCCTACATCCTGATCGTGATCGTGCTCCTATCGGTTTTCGGCGGCCCGAATACGCCCGCTTTTATCACATGGACGTCGGAGCGTTTCGGCGGTGCAGGCAATCAAAGCCTGAGCCAGATCTTTTTGCTTTTCTTCGCGCTGGGGCTGGTGTCGTGGCTGACGATGGCTCGGGTCGTTCGCGGCCAGATCCTGAGTTTGCGAAATGAAGAATTCGTAACGGCGGCACGCGCGTCCGGCGTTTCTTCGGCGGGTATAATTTTTCGTCACCTGGTTCCGAACGCACTCGGCCCTGTGATCGTTTACGCGACATTGACGGTGCCGAGCGTAATGCTGACCGAAGCGTTTCTTTCGTTTCTCG
>JAICPV010000237.1 GCA_025929655.1 Pyrinomonadaceae bacterium | reverse complement strand
AGCCGAATTCAAAGAAACATTCAAGCTGATCCTGGAGAGGCTCGGACGCCATATACCCGCCGTAGTGTGGGAAAAGAATTCTGAAACTCTATGGGATCCTGCTGTCACCGAAACAAATGGATTTCCTTCTTTCAGTGATTGGGCGTCGACGGAATATCCGGAAACGTTTGCTGCGGAAGTAGCGAAACCGGAAGGGTCCGATCTCGCTTTGCTGATCTACACGAGCGGCACAACGGGTACGCCAAAGGGCGTTCCGCTTACGCACGGCAATATCCTTGCTGAGCTGGACGGCATTAACGAGATCGTCAAGCTTACCGATAAGGACGCGATCCTTAGCCTTCTTCCGCTTTTCCACGCATACCTGCAGATCGTGAACCTCTGGGTCGCGACCACCTATGGCTGCCAGGTCGGTTATCTGAAAGAGCTTTCGCCGGCGGAGCTTAGCAGTGCGATGACGGAGTTTAAACCGACGATCCTCACAACAGTTCCGCGGCTTTGGTATCTGTTTCACAAAAAGATATTCGACGCCATCGAAGCCAAGCCGAAGGCCGTGCAGCATTTGTTTCGGGCGATGCTGACGATTAACGGTTTTTCCCGCGGAGTTTTCGGGATCAATCTAGGGCGAGTCTTCTTTGGAAGGGTCCACGCCGGTTTCGGCGGCGATCTGCGTCTGGCAATTACGGCCGGCTCCAGGTTTGACGAAGGAGTAGCACGCGATTTTCATCGTCTCGGCTTTACCATTATCCAGGGTTACGGCCTTACGGAAACGAGTGGAGCTGCAACGGCCACATACGAGCACGACAACCGTATCGGCTCGGTCGGCAAGCCGATGTTCAACGCTCAAATAAAGATCGATGCGCCGGACAATGAAGGCGTCGGCGAGGTTTTGATCCGCGGCGAGATGGTGTTCGACGGGTATTACAAGAACCCGGACGCGACGGCTGAAGCGTTCACCGAAGACGGCTGGTTTCGCTCCGGCGACCTCGGACGACTTGATAAGGACGGCCACCTGTACATTGTCGGCCGAGCGAAGGATGTGATCGTTTTACCCTCGGGCAAAAACGTCCACCCCGAAGACCTCGAAGTTCATTATCTCACGGCCCCGGAGGTTGAGGAGCTCGCTGTCCTGGGCATTGCTGATGAAACCGAATCGCGGGCCGGCGCGGAGAAGCTGGTCGCCGTCGTTGTTCCGGATTTCGAATATCTCAAACACGAAAAGATCGCCAATTCGAAGGAAGCGATCCGTTATGCTCTGGACAATCTCGGCCGCGAGCTGCCGGAATATCAACGCGTTCGCGATTACATAGTTCGCGCGGATCCGCTTCCGCGTACCGCAACGCGAAAGATCAAGCGCTTTGAACTTCGCAAGGAACTGGAGAACGGTGTGCTCGCCGCAAGTGCGCCGGAGAAGAAGACTTGGGAGCTTGCGGCTCCTGAACGAGCATTTCTAGATGAGCCGCTTACACGCGTCGTTGTGAATTCGGTCCGGCAGCACGCCCGGGACATCGAAACGTTCCATCCAAAGATGAATCTGGAGATCGATCTCGGGCTGGATTCGCTCGCTCGTGCCGAGGTTTTCGCCGCGCTTGAACAGGCATTCGAAACGGAGTTCACGGCGGAGCAGGCCGCGGCCGCGATCACCATCGAAAACGTCGTCGACCTGGTGCGGTCGACGCCGAAGGGCGCCGAGATCGCAAAAAGTTCAGCCGATGTCGACATCCGAGCCGATCTTAATTGGTCGGCGATCGTTCGCGAGCCAGGTGACGACCTTCCGGAAGTGCGTAACGTGCTAAATAACCGCTGGTTCTTCCCCGCGGTTGCTTTTTTTGTTTACAGGTGTTTCAACCTCTTCTGCCGTTTGTTCATGCGGCTGGAGGTCGAAGGCGTTGAGCAGATCTCGGCGCTCGCATCCCGTGCGGATGATCGGAGCAAACACTCAGGTTTGGCACCCTTAATTATCTGCCCGAATCATCAAAGTTTCCTGGACCCCTTCGTCTTATGTTCGAACTATCCCTTTCACATTTTCCGAAACGTATTTCACGTCGGTGCAAAAATGTTCTTCCAAACAGGAACTATGCGGTTCCTTGCAAGATTGCTGAACGTCGTGCCCATCGACCAGGACACTCAATTGATGCGGGCGATGAAGGCGGGAGCGATCGGCCTTAAACACGGAAAGATCCTTAACATCTACCCCGAAGGTGAACGGGCGTTTGACGGCGACCTTCACGAATTCAAAAAAGGTGCGGCGATCCTGGCGACCGAGCTCGACCTGCCGATCGTGCCGGTGGCGATGGACGGTTTATACAAGGTGTGGGCACGCCGCTCATGGCGGATCCGTCCGGCCAAGGTGAAGGTCCGCATCGGAAAGCCGTTTTACCCGAAAGAGGTGTTGCGCGGGAACGAAACCGCAGAGGAAAAATACGAGATCGTTACGCTTTATATCAAAGATTCTATCGCGGAAATGATCGAAGAAATGCGAAGGGCGTCGAGGAAGCGTTGACTTTCTTTTTCGCTGCTTTTAGCGGAAAATCAACTTTAGAAAAACATGCCAACTTACGCGATCTGGTTCGGACGAATATTGGTGCTGATCGGCATCATTGGATACGGCTACGGGATGTTTGCAGGGAATGCCAGTCTCACGGCCCTCATTCCCGCGGCGTTCGGCCTGTTGCTGATGCTGCTCGGACACCTGGCCGCCGCGAAAGATGATCTGAGAAAGCACGTAATGCATGCTGCCGTTTTGGTCGGGCTGGTTGGTTTTCTGATACCCGCGTGGCGGCTTTTATCGAGGGCAGGAGAACTTACGCTGTCGGCAGCGGTTGTTTCTCAGGCGGCGATGTCGATCGCCTGCCTCGCCTTCGTCATCCTAGCTGTTCGATCGTTCATCGCGGCCCGCCGTTCGTCCGCTTCGGAGTAGCTCCTGTCGGCGCGGTGTTGAGGACGATCTTCACTTCCAATCCGTCATCGACATTTTCCGCGCTGATCGAGCCCCCGTGGACCGCTACCGCCCGGTGCGCGATCGCAAGGCCCAACCCGGTTCCGCCCGTTTTGCGCTCCCTTGCCTCTCCGACACGATAGAACGGCCTGAAAAGATTTTCCAATTCGTTCTGCGGGACGCCACCACCGTGGTCCCGAACTTTCAACACCGCGTGGCCGTTTTCCGCCTGCAACGAAACTTTTACCTGTGTTTTATCCGCAGTGTACCGAACTGCATTGCGAACCACGTTGTCGATCGCGCTTCGGAGGAGATTTTCGTTCCCGTGAACCTTGCAGTCGTCGATCTCTTCCGCCGCGACCGACTTCCCTTTCCCGCTCGCCTCGAACTCGGCGTCGGCGGCGATGTCGCGGACCATTTCTGCCAGGTCCAGCCTCGCTTTCGAGAAATCCTCGCTTCCGCTTTCAAGCCGCGAAAGCGTAAGGATCCTCGAGATCATTTCGTTCAGCCGGTTCGATTCGTTCTCGATCCGGTCTAGCAGTGATGCGTTTTCCGGCGGTGCCTTCTTTTTCGCAAGCTCGAGAGCAACGTTCATTCGCGCCAGCGGCGAACGCAGCTCGTGAGAGATGTCGCGAGTGAGTACCTGCTGCGAATCGATCAGCGATTCGATCCGCGCCGCCATGTTATCGAAATCTTTTGCGAGGTCCGCGAATTCGTCACGCCGCCGCCTGACCCGCCGTGCAACTCGCGACGACAGGTCGCCGCCCGCCAGTTTGCGCGTAGCTTCCCGCAATTTTCCAAGCGGCCAGCTTAGATACCACGAAAGCGCGAGACAAACGACGATCGCCGTCAACAACAGCCCCACGAGCCGCATGTACCCGGCCCATGAATCGAAAAAGAACGAGGGCGTTCGCGGCGGCTCCCAACGGATCGCCAGCATCGCCCGGCGGCCATCGGACAGTGTCAGTGCAGTTGCGCCCAGGGCGGGATCGGTGCCGTTCACCTCGATATCGGTCTGCCCGGTTTCGCGCGCAACCGAAACAACATGCTCGAAATCGCCTACGAAGCTCGGATCGCCGTACAAAACCTTTCCGTCTTCCTCCAGAACCAGAACGTCCCGAATCGAGCCGTTTTCGCTCAGACGTGCAAGGAAAGTTCGCAGGGCCTCGTCTCCTCCCGACGCCTGGATCTGTGCCGCGGTCGCAGTGTAAAACGCCATCTGATTGCGCGCCGAACGCTGCCATCGCGAGAATGCGGGTTCCGTTTGGAACGTTCGCGTGGCGAAAACCATCACGCCGAACATCATCGCGACGGCGACCAGGTACCATAGGAAGATCTTTATGAAAAGCCTCATACGAGCGTGTAAATGTAACCGGCAGACCTGATCGTTTTGATGCGCTCGCTGCCGTCCGCGCGCAGCCCTAATTTTTTCCGCAAATTGCTGATATGCATATCCAGGCTGCGGTCGTAGGGCGAAAGCTTCCGTTCCAAAACCTTTTCACTTAATTCTTCTTTTCGAACCGTCTTTCCTGCTTCGTTCAACAACGCCGCCAGCAGATCGAATTCGAGAGATGTTAGCGTTACGGGATTGCCGCCGACCGTAATCGAGCGCGCTGCGGATACCAGTTCGACGTCATCCACAACGATCCGCTCGGGCAGGCCTTCATGGATCGAGCCTTCCACTCGTCGCAATATCGCCCGCAATCTT
>JAICPV010000475.1 GCA_025929655.1 Pyrinomonadaceae bacterium | reverse complement strand
TTCTTCCTCCGGAGGGAAGCGCTCTATCCACTGAGCTACGCGAGCATTTTGAAAATTATATCAATTCTTCGGTTGTATCGTTACCGATTTAATACGGACCGCTTCCACTGGCCGCTCGCCCTGTTTCGGCTGGACCCCTGAGATAGTTCGAACATTGTTCATTCCTTCGATGACCTTCCCGAAGATCGTGTATTTATTATCGAATCCCGGCTCGCGTTTCAACGTGATGAAAAACTGCGAATTAGCCGAATTGAAATTCTGGCTCCTGGCGGCGCCGACGATCGCCGTGTCGTAAGGGATGTCGGAAACTTCAGCATCCACATTTGGTTTGCTCGAGCCTCCGGTACCGTCGTTTGCGGGGTCGTCGTCTTTTGAGTTCAGATCGCCTGCTTGGATAACGGACTGATTCACTCGGTGAAAGGTGGTTCCGTTGTAGAAGCCCTCTCGGGCAAGTTCCTTAAACCGCTCGACCATCTTCGGAGCGATGTTCGAATAAAGCTCGATCTTGATGGTGCCGTAGGCAGAGGCGTTTTCCATCTCGATCACCGCGATCTCTGCATCGGCTACCGGCGCCACCCCTCGTTTTACTTCCGGCGCGGCATTCTTGTTCGCCGTGGCCGATCCGCCGTTGCAGCCGGTAAATAGGATTGCTGAACAAAAGAGGAGAAGTAGTATCGATCTCATATTCGTTTCAAATCGTCTTTTCGCTGTCGAGTATGATCGTTACTGGCCCGTAGTTTACCAGTTCGACATCCATCATCGCCTGGAATCGTCCGGTTTCCACCCTTCCAATCTGTTGACGAGTTTTTTCCACGAAATACTCGTAAAGCTGATTTGCACGTTCCGGCGACGCCGCTTCGATAAATGAAGGCCTTCGACCGCGGCGCGTGTCGCCGTACAAGGTGAACTGCGAAACGACGAGCATCTCGCCCCCGATATCTTTCAAAGAGAGATTCATTTTGTCGTGGTTGTCTTCGAAGATTCGGAGATTTGCTATCTTCTCGACAAGATAATCGGCATCGTCTTCTGCGTCGCGGCCTGCGACGCCGAGCAAGACGAGAAGCCCGCGTCCGATCTCACCCGTGACTTTTCCGTTAACGGCGACCTTTGCACGAGAAACGCGTTGGACGACCGCGCGCATCAGCTCGCCGTTTCTTCGATGTAGACTCGATTCATCACCACCGGTTCGAGCGGTTTGTCGTTCTGGTTACGCTCCACCTTCGCTATCATATCGACGACATCCTGGCCTTCAATGACACGTCCGAATTTTGTGTAGCTCGCCGGCAGCGGATAGTCGATGTGCATTATGAAAAACTGGGAACCGTTCGTGTTCGGGCCTGCATTCGCCATTGCGACCGTACCTTTTTCATAAACGCCGGAATATAGATCGGAATCACGGTCGATCTCATCATCGAATTTGCCGCCCCAAGCCGATTCGCCTCCGTAACCTTCGCCTAACGGGTCGCCGCCCTGGATCATAAAATTAGGGATCACCCGGTGGAAGACAACGCCGTCGTAATAGTTTCTGTCAGCGAGTAAGCGGAAATTTTCCGTAGTTTTGGGTGCATCCGATTCCAAAAGTTCAAACTTAATGATCCCTTTATTCGTTTCGATAACTGCTGTCCTATTAG
The DNA here is from genome assembly GCA_025929655.1 of Pyrinomonadaceae bacterium. GTDB lineage: Bacteria > Acidobacteriota > Blastocatellia > Pyrinomonadales > Pyrinomonadaceae > OLB17. The sequence goes on along the minus strand of JAICPV010000475.1, from coordinate 856 downwards.
CCACTTAGGTCTCCTTTTGCAAAATGAATCTGCGGATAGCGGCCGCCACGCCACCGTTATTATTAGTATCTGTTTTATAGAATTCCGCGCGTTCAAGCAACTTAGCGTCGGCGTTTCCCATTACGACCGGCGTACCGGCGAATTCGAGCATCCCAAGGTCGTTGAAATTGTCCCCGATCGCCATCACGTTCTCAGGGCCGATACCTTCGATCTCAGCGAGTCTTTCTAGGCCGGTGCCTTTTGTCGTGTCTGGTGGTAAGATGTCGATCAACGTGAAATCCATGTGCGGATAGACCGTCGGCAGGATAGTCACCGAGTTTCCGAGCTCGCGATTGAGAAACGATAACATCGCACTCATAGCGTCGCATCCGCCGGAAAATGAAATGTGCACTACTTCGTGATCATTAAGAACGTCTTCGAGTTTCTCGACGTGTTCGACGCCATCCCGACCCGCCGAACCGCCGTGAAGATTTTCAGCCCAGCGGAGATATTTCTTTAGTGGAATGTTACGGTCCGAAACGCGATCGTAAAGCATCGTTCCGATGCCATTAGGATCAGTGCTCACCAATGCGTCACCTCCATACTTTTTGCCAACGCGAACGATCTCACACGTAGTCTCTATATCAAGAAGTTTTGATGAAACCGTCTCCAGCGAATCGGCGAATTTCAGTAACGCGCCGTTATGCGTGACCAACGGCGCATTTAGCTTAAGCTCCAATCCCAACGGCCTCGCGTCCCGAAATCGACGGCCGGTTGCGATTGTCACCAGCACCCCTTCTGCCTCGGCTTCTCGGATTGCACGTCGGTTTACTTCAGGAATCGAGCCGGTGGGATCGAGCAGCGTCCCGTCGAGGTC
>JAICPV010000323.1 GCA_025929655.1 Pyrinomonadaceae bacterium | reverse complement strand
GTTTATCCGAACACGCAGTTTGGCAATTCGATGCGCCAGATCGCGCAGTTGATCAAAGCGGGCGTCGGCCTCGAGGTCGCATTCACTGACACTGGCAACGACATCCGCTGGGACACCCACACGAACCAGGGCGGCGCTCAGGGCCAGCTCGCCAATTTTCTCCGCACATTCTCGCAGGCGATCGCCGCATTCGCGATCGATCTAGGAGCGCGAATGGACGATGTCATCGTTCTAACTATGAGCGAGTTTGGCCGCACGGCACGCGAAAACGGCTCACGCGGAACCGACCACGGACATGGAAATGCGATGCTGGTGCTAGGCAATTCCGTTAGAGGTGGCAAGGTTTACGGCGATTGGAAAGGCCTGAAAAACGACCAGCTCAACGAAGGCCGCGACCTCGCCGTCACGACGGACTTCCGCGATGTCTTCGCCGAAGCCGCCTTCAAGCACCTCGGCAGCACAGACCTCAATAAACTGTTCCCGAATTATTCGGCGACGAAGGAGAAATTTAGAGGCTTTTTAGGTTGATCAATCGACAATCTTTACGAGCTTGACCTTACCTTCTTGGTCGAAATGCACCTGTAGGCCGTAAGTATCCGGTTTTTTCATCGGCCAGCCGAGGTCGATCTGGTATTGATATACCGTTCCCCAGTTCCTTTCTGGCGTGCCGAGCGTCGAGCGAACTTGACCGATATTTTTACCCACAAGCGAACCACCCGCAATGAGGTCCTCGGCCATCCGGCCTCTATCACGGCTGTCGGCCGCCAGCCATTCACCCGAGCTGAATGCGACATCGTTGCCCAGGCCAATAAAATACGCCGATGCGAGGAAAACCGAGAGGAACAAGCAAATACCGGACCCGTGCTTAGCGATTTTCGATCTCATAACCGATCCTTTAGCAGCTTTTTTATCTTACACTCGCGGGCGCTGTGCGGCAATTCATTTTACTGCTCTGGAATCTCTGCTTCAACCAACTGTGCAAGCAGTGTCAGCGATTCCTGCCAGCCGAGGTAGCAGGCTTCGGCCGGGATCGCTTCCGGGATTCCTTCCTGCGTTACGTTCAGCTCGGTACCGACCATCGTTTGGCGAAGCTCAACGGTGGTGATCATCTCACCGGGCAAGTCGGGCGAGTCGAAGCGGTCGGTATTTTTGATCAGCTTGCCGGGCTCGAGCTCGAGATATTCGCCGCCGAACGAATGGCTCTGGCCGTTCGAGAAATTCGTGAACGACATCTTGTATTTCCCGCCTACGGTTGCGTCCATTTCGTGGACCTTACCGGTGAAACCGTGCGGCGGGAGCCATTTGACCATCGCATCCGGATCGAGAAAGGCCTTGTAAACCCTCTCAGCCGGTGCCTTCAAAACGCGGTGCAGTTTTACTGTATTTCCCATAATTGATTTTGATCTCTCGTTTATAGCCGGCCGCTAGTTCTCAAGTGGCCTGCAGTTTTAATTTCCGTGTATTCCTTAACTTGGTGACCTTCCTCGCATTCCATAGATCGTGATTTGACTGCATTGCGAGCCAGCTTTCCGGAGAACGTCCAAGCGATTTTGATAATCGCAGAGCCATAGCTGGACTAACGCCGGTTGAACCATTCAGCAAGCGATTCAATGTCGATGGCGAGACGCCCAGGGCGGCCGCGAGCTCCCGCCCGCTAACCTTGTTCGGCTCTAGATAGACGTCGTTTATAAATTCACCCGGATGCGGCGGGTTGTACATTGCCATTAGTGGTAATCCTCGTAATTAAGTAGGTATGCGTGTCCTTCGGCAAATTCGAAAGTGATCCGCCAATTTCCATTTACCCAGACCGACCATCTTCCTTTTTCCTGACCTTTCAGCGAGTGGAGACGGAAACCCGGGATATCCATGTCGTCGATTGTAGTTGCAGTATCTATAGCGGCCAACAACATTCTCAATCGCTTAGCGTGATCAGGCTGAATTCTGGCTCTGCTGCCCGTTTCAAAGAACCCCTTGAGGCCCTTGTGACGAAAGGACTTGATCATCAAGAAATACTATAGCGTGTTGCACAACACGCAACAAGTCGGTTACATTGCAGTTGTATCAATCGTCGGTAATTGCAACCGATATACTCCATTTCGCCCTTCTTAATCTTTCTTCCGCGGCGCTTGCCGATATCCCTTTCAATCGACTGACCATCGCGATAGCCCGGTTGCGAAGCTTGGTGTTCGTCGCGCGCATGCTGGTCATCAGATTTCCCTGTGTACGCCCGGCAAGGACAAGCGCGCATGTGGAAAGCATGTTAAGCGTGACCTTCGTGGCCGTGCCTGCTTTCAATCTCGTCGAACCGGTGATGATTTCCGGTCCGGTCGGCAGATCGATCTCGACGGTGAACGCACCTTTACCGCTTCGGTTGGGATTGCATGTGAGCAAAATAGTTTTCGCGCCGATTTCGTCCGCCCGTTTCAGCCCGGCAAGCACGAACGGAGTCCGCCCGCTTGCGGCTATTCCGCAAACAACATCGTTTGCGGTCACGCCGCGTTCGATGACCGCCAGCTTTCCTTGCTCTGCGTTATCCTCGGCGCCTTCAACACTGGAGTGCAGTGCAGTTACCCCGCCGGCCATGATCGCCTGTACCCGGTGCGGCGGCTCGCCAAATGTCGGTGGAATTTCGCTCGCGTCCAGCGTACCTAAGCGGCCGCTGGTTCCCGCACCAACGTAAAACAGACGTCCGTCTTTTATGAAAACTGCGGCGATCATATCTATCGCTTCTGCGATCGGTGAAGTCTGCGCCGCGACGGCTTCGGCGACCCGATCTTCTTCGCTCACGAACAGATCGACCATCTCCGCGGCCGACATCGACGCGATCCCGCTCGATCTAGTATTTATCTGTTCGGTCGAAGCACGTGAAAGCTCTACGACCCCGACCTCGTCGGCGGGAATGAATAATTCGTTCACATCGACCCCTGACGCATCCGAAGCCGCAAGATGTGCGGCCCCGAAGGCGCCCGAAGTATCGCACGGTTCGATCGACGAAGTTTCGATAAGTTTGCCTAACGCTTCGCGATACAGCTCAACGTAAAGGGGCTGGTTAAGGAAAATGCCTCCCTGCAGCCGCACGTCGGGCTCTTCATATTCGAGCCATTTCGCGACCGAAGCGGTATATTTCGCGAGGGACGACGCTCCCTCTTTCAACACGCCCATCATCTCGACGCTGCCCAATTCGGCCGCGGTGAAAACGACCGGCGAAAGCGCCGCGACCGCCGTCTTATCGGCGTGCTGCGTCCATTCGATCAGGTCCTCCATTCGGTTCAGCATCAAAGCGCGCAATATCTCCTGGGCCGACCGTGTAACAGTGTGTGCGAGGTCGTATGTGCGAAGCACCTGACGCAGTGCCTCGATCGCAAGCGTGTATCCGCCGCCGCCGTCGCCGAGGATGTGGCCGCTGCCGCCGGCTTTTTCGATTCTTCCGTTCTTTCTTCCGGTAATGGCCGACCCGCTGCCGCTGATCACAGCGATACCATCTCGGTCGCCGAATGCCGCCGCAAATCCAGAATCGCGGTCGCTTCCGACGGCTATCTTTGAGTTCGGCCAAACATTTTCGCAGATCGTTCGTAGACGTGAACGGTCCTCTTCGGTCTTACATCCCGCGAGAAACACTCCGACGCGGTCAACGCCGATCGGCAGTTGCTGCAGCATATCGAGCAGATGTTCTTCACTGATGAGAATGAAATTTGCGGCCGGTAATTGGCCGTGATCGATAACCAGCGATTTACCGCTCTCTGTGCGCACCAGCACCCAATCGGTTTTTGAAC
>JAICPV010000596.1 GCA_025929655.1 Pyrinomonadaceae bacterium | reverse complement strand
GCCCCGCTGCGAAGGATACTCGAGGCGCCTACGCAAACGAAGGTGCTGCACAACGCCAAGTTCGACGCGAAATGGATCCGGCACCAACTCGGCTGCGAGATCGGGGCGACATTCGATACGTACCTGGCGAGCCAGTTGATCGCGGCAGGCGAAAGCGAACGCCGGCACTCGCTTGCCGACGTGACGCAATATTTCACCGGCACCGTCCTCGATAAAACGGAGCAGCTAAGCGATTGGCGCGCGGCGGAGTTATCCGCCTCGCAGATCGAATATGCCGCGCGCGACGCGGCGATTCTGCTCCCACTCTTCGAACAGCTCACCGATCGGCTGAAACGCGACGAGCTCGAGCGGGTGGCGGGCCTTGAGTTTGCGTGTGTCGTCCCGATCGCCGAAATGGAGCTCAACGGTTTCGGTATCGATTGCGATGCCTGGCGGGCACAGCTTGAATGCGTGCGCACGGCAGCCGATAAAGCGGGCGATGAGCTGCAGGACATGCTTTCCGCAGGTGTTGCTCAAGCGTCGCTTTTCGGACGGGCCGAGATCAATCTCGATTCGCAGCAGCAGGTTTCGGACGCTCTCAGGAATCTTGGTGTTCCGATGCCTGAGTCGACACGGGCGTGGCAGCTGCAGCCTTTGGCGGAAAAATATCCGGTCGTCGCGAAGCTTTTGGAATACCGCGGCGTCCAGAAATCGGCGACGAGTTTCGGCGAGAATTTTCTCGAATACGTCGAGCCGAAAACCGGGCGCATCCACGCAGATTTTCGACAGATCGGAGCGCCTACCGGCAGGTTTTCATGTTCGAATCCGAATCTCCAGCAGATACCTCACGACGACGCTTACCGAAAATGCTTCAAAGCCGGCGAAGGGAACACGCTCGTCATAGCAGACTATTCGCAGATCGAGCTGCGGATCCTTGCCGAGTTTTCAGGCGACGAAAAATTCATCGAAGCATTTCGCTCCGGAGCCGATTTCCACACGACGACCGCCGCGCAGGTCTTCAATGTGAAACCGGAAGAGGTTACGCCGGATCAGCGTTCATTCGCAAAACGTCTTAATTTTGGCATCGTTTACGGGGTCGGTGCTTCGCGGTTCGGCATTATGACGGGCCTCTCACAGACGGACGCCGAAAACACCATGCGACGGTACTTTTCCACGTACAGAAAACTCGATGCTTATCTGCGCGATTCGGGTTACCGCGTAACGACCGAACGAACCGCTCGAACCGCCAGCGGACGTTTATTACGCCTGAATTTTGACGAAAACGACCGCCAGGCCGTCGGGGCGGCACGACGCTACGGTGTGAACATGCCGATCCAGGGAACGTCCGCAGATATACTCAAACGTGCGTTGCGGCTTCTGCACGACGCACTTCAAGGAACGTCTGGAAAGCTGGTGAACATCGTCCACGACGAGATCATCGTTGAATGCGACCAGAGCGAAGTCGATTCCGCTCAAGCCGCGCTCGAAAAAACGATGGTCTCCGCGGGCGAGGAGTTCGTCCGTTCGGTTCCTGTTAAAGTCG
>JAICPV010000408.1 GCA_025929655.1 Pyrinomonadaceae bacterium | reverse complement strand
TCCGGCCGAGCAATGGCTCCTATTCGGGGCTGCAGCTGGACCATCACACTCGAGTAAAATACTCCGAATGTCAGTCCGTACGCGGCGGCCAAAAATCTTTGTCCCGAATGCGCTCGCTGTCGCGTTTTCACCGCTCCAAACAACAACATCCCGCCGCATATAAGATCGGCAAAAAACGCCGGAAGATCAGCGTCCGTAGCCGTCGCACCGCGTACCAATCCGAGGATCGGCTGAAAAATTCCCAACACGACGGCCAGCGAAGAGCTGAATCCGAGGTTCATTTTTCAATTTACGCGAAAACGTCCGTAAGCAGTTCGCTTTCCGGCGGCAGCGGGCTTTCGTCGGCAAATTTCACTGCCCGTTCGACGGCTTCGGCCGCGTCCTTTTCAATTTGATCGAAATCTTTTGCGTTGAGCACCCCTGCTTGCTCGAGGCTGTCTTTGAACAGCACGATGGGGTCGCGCTCCTGGTACTTAGCGATCTCTTCCCTCGTTCGATAATTACCGGGATCGGACATCGAGTGGCCCATGTAGCGGTACGCGCGTACTTCGAGAAGCGTCGGCATGCTCTCATTTCGGGCTCGCCCGATCGAACGAAGGGACGCATCCCGCACGGCCATCACATCCATCCCGTCGACGAATTCGTTCGCCATTTCAAAGGCGTCGGCTTTTTTCGCGATGTTTCGAGTGCTCATCGCGCGGTCCTGCGACGTTCCCATCCCGTACTGGTTGTTTTCGCAAATATAAACGATCGGCAGCTTCCAAAGCTGCGCCATGTTCAGCGATTCGTGGAAAATGCCTTGATTTACCGCCGCCTCTCCGAAAAAGCAAAGAACGACCTGGCCGCTGTTTTTATATTTCGCGGCGTACGCCATGCCTGTTCCGACCCCGATCTGGCCGCCGACGATGCCGTGCCCGCCGAAGAATTCCAGTTCGCGCGAGAACATGTGCATCGAGCCGCCTTTTCCCTTTACGCAGCCGCCAATCTTGCCGTAAAGCTCCGCCATTACGGATTCAGGCGTCATGCCCTTGACCATCGCCTGCACGTGATCGCGGTATGACGTTATGACCATATCGGTCGGCTCCAGCGCCATCATCGAGCCGACGGCGATCGCTTCCTGCCCGATGTAAAGGTGACAAAAGCCGCCGATCTTTCCCATGCGGTAAACTTCGGCACTTTTTTCTTCGAATCGCCTGCCGAGGACCATTTGGAAGAGCATCTCCCGCAGGAGCTTATTGTCCGTTTTCTTTATCGATTCGAGCTGCGACTTCAGACGTTTTTTGTATTCGGCTATTGCGAGTTCGACGACCGCGAATTCCTCCGAGCCGTTTCTTTGAGACGTTTTTGGCGATCGTTTGGCTTCCTTTCCGTTCGTTTTCGACTTCGAGGAAACGTTTTTGCTAACGGCGGTTTTAGCCACTTGTAAAGAATGCCTCCGATGCGCTCCTCACCGGCCGCGCATAATAGTAAACGTAAGATATGAGTATAGCGACCGGCATATTACAAAGCAAAAATGGGCTGTGAGGCGATTCGCGCACATCAAATTCGTTTTGTTGACTTTAGCCCGCGATAGCAGGAAAATTACCATGAACAATGGCCAAGGTAACGGTTTCAGAATTGATCGAAGGTCTCAATGCCATTCGCGACGAGGATTTCGTTTGCGACAACGTTTATGCGTTCCTTTCGGAGCATCCCGTCGATACCGGTTCGATAGAAAGGTATTTTCACTGGAGCCCGGAATTTTACACCCGAAATCTGATCTATAAAGACCCTCGTTACGAGATGATGGCCGTTTGCTGGGAACCGGGCCAGGTTTCGCGGGTGCACGATCACGCCGAGCAGCGCTGCTGGATGACGGTGCCGATCGGCCGGCTTACGGGGCAGAATTTCGCTGTCGATGCGATCGACGAAACTCAAGCCTATTGCAAACTACGGGAAACGGATTCGTTTCAGTTAAGCGATTGCCTGACAGCAAAGGTCGAGTTGGAAGAACCGATCCATCAAGTGCTTAATCTTTCGAATGAACGCGCCGTTAGCATTCATATCTATTCGAAGCCGTTCGACACTTGCACTTCATACTGCCGCAATACGAACACCTTCAAAAAAGTTAACCTGCATTACACCAGTATCTTCGGGCGGCTTTGCAGCGACGCGAAGCTCTCGCACGCCGATTAGCAAAAATAAACAGACTTACCGATAATTGACGCCGATGCTCGATAACCGGCGAATCTGGATGATTGCCCTGATCGTGTTGTGCGCTTTCTACTGCGCACTGCGGTTCTGGCGGTTGACCGACTCGTGCCTGTGGTTCGACGAGATATTCAGCATCCACGCGGCCGAGCATGAATGGGGCCCGATGCTCTGGTTCGCCGCGCAGGACCTGATCCACCCACCGCTTTTTTATGCGATCCTGAAAATATGGATCGGGATCGGCGGCGAAAGCCTTTTTTGGCTTCGCCTGCTGCCCGTAATTTTCGCTTGCCTCGCACTTTTTCCGTTTTATCGGCTTTGCCGCGAGCTAAAGCTCGATGATCGGATCATCGCATTTGCTATCTTCTTTCTCGCGATCAACGGCACCTTTATCAAATATGCGCAGCTCGTACGGATGTACAGTCTGCTGATGGTGCTGTCATTGCTTTCGATCTGGCTGTTCGCGCGTTATTTCAATCGAGGAAAGAATCTGATCGCACTGATCACAGTGAACCTGCTGATGGTTTATACGCATTATTACGGCTGGCTCGTGGTGGGAAGTGAGATCCTGGCAGTACTTATCTTTCAGCGGTTCAAGTGGCGCGGAATGACGGTGATGACCGGAATCCTGAGTATGTTGTTTCTGCCATGGCTGTGGATAGTCTGGAAAGCATCGCAAAGCGGCTCGAATCTTGCCCAAAACATTAGCTGGATCTCACCACCCGGATTGGCAGAGATCGGTACATATATCATCGATCTAGCGGAACCATTCTATTTTCAGGCGAGCAGCGCCGAGCCGTCATCGAATTATTTCGTATC
>JAICPV010000316.1 GCA_025929655.1 Pyrinomonadaceae bacterium | reverse complement strand
TGTTGAATCGATCGTGTCGAAGGTGAGAACGGTGATGTTCACGGTTTGGAGTTCCGGATTTAGGCGGCTTTATTTCGATACCCCTTTGATGAATTCAAAAATCGAGCCGGCTAAAGCCGGAACTCCAAACTAAACAGGCCGCCAGAAGGAATCGACATAAAAATTCTCCTCATCGAAAAACTCGTTTTCGATCTCGAAACCGCTTTCGGCCGCTAGTTCGTCGATCATCGCCAGCGTGTATTTCTGCGAGATCTCCATAAAGATCGGTTCCCATTGCTCAAAGCTAAACGCGCGGTTCAACGCGTCGATTGTCACGATCTGCTTTTCGCGGCTGATCAGAAATGAACGGGCGGCGCATTCCGTGGGCCGGTATTGCGCGTAATGCGACCATTTCGAAAGATCGAAATCGGCGCCGAGTTCACGATTGATACGCCGCAGCAGGTTAAGATTGAACGCCGCCGTGATACCTTGTTTGTCGTCGTACGCGTTCAGGATCACTCGCGGGTCCTTTTGCATGTCGAATCCGATGAAAAGACGATCATTGTGGCCGAGGACCGAACGAAGATATCGAAAAAAAGCGACCGCGTCGTCTCGAAGAAAATTACCGATATTCGAACCCAAAAACAAAACAACCTTGCGTGTGCCGTTTCCATTCTTCAGCGAGCCCAGCACTTTTAAGTAATCGCCCGTATGCGGCGTGATCGTTAACTGAGGAAACCTTTCGTGAAATTTCGCGGCCAACGTGTTGTTGGCTTCCTGAGAGATATCGATCGGCGAATAAGTGAAATCGATCCCGCGACCCACAAGGTGCTGGATCAAAACCGCCGTCTTGCTGCCGTCCCCGGCACCAAGCTCGATAAGCACAAGCCCATTCGCGTCGCCCGTGAAGGCATCGCAGATAGCATCCGTCTGCTCGTTGAATATCTTCAGCTCCGCGCGCGTCAGATAATATTCGGGCAGCTTCATGATCTGTCGGAAAAGCCGCGAGCCCTCGTCGTCGTAAAAATATCGCGAGGAGAGGTGTTTGGGGCTATCGCTCAATCCGCGCAAAACGTCCTCGGCGAACTGCGTGAGCTCTGGAGACGTTGTTGAACTCATAATTTCATATCGAAAATTTCAAATTTCAGATTCTTTGCGAGCGCGCAAGTCGAACCAACAGTTCCGTCATCTGAAAACTCGGAATCACTTTGCCAATCTGATCCCCGTAAATTGCCACCTAAGATGCGGCTGAAAGAAATTGCGATACGTTTTTCGGTTATGCCCTGGCGGGGTTGCGACAGATGCGCCGCGCAGCACCATCTGGTTGATCATAAATTTGCCGTTGTATTCGCCCACCGCTCCGGCGGATTTTCTGAAGCCCGGATAGGGAAGATACGCCGAATTCGTCCACTCCCACCGCAGCCCCCAATTGAATTTGAGGCTGGCCGCTTCCCATTCGAACTCCGTCGGCAAGCGCATCCCTTTCCATTCCGCGAACGCCGCCGTTTCGTAAAACGAAACATGGCAGACCGGTGCCTCCATCGATATCTTTCGCAAACCCGCGAGCGTGTAATTGAAAAGTTCGCCGTCGCGTTCGATCCAGTACAGAGGTTTATCGATACCGTTTGCGTTCACCCAATCCCAACCGTCCGAGTGCCAGAGATTCGCATTTCGATACCCGCCGTCTTCGATAAACTCGAGATATTCGCGGTTCGTAACCAAGTGTTTCCGGATCGAGAAATCTTCAAGGAAGACCCGATGTCGGGCCAATTCGTTGTCGAAACAAAACCCGTGTCCGTCGAAACCGATCCCGTAGATACCGCTTTCCACGTCGACGAACTGGCCGCCCGCTGACGCAGGCTGCTCCGGCAACTCGACCATCGCCGCACCTTCGCGGTAAACCGGAAATGTCGGATTCAGGCTGAAGGTGTATTTCAGGTCGGTGAGGATCAGTTCCTGATGCTGCTGTTCGTGGTTTAGACCGAGGATGACCATGTCCTCGATTTCTTTCAACGGAACATTCTCTGGACGCCGGGAATGCACGTGATACGCCAGTAGTAAAAACTCTCGTATTCCATGATCTACGTACCTTCGGTAAGAAAAAACTTGCTCAACAGTCGGCCGGCTGACCGCACCGCGTCGATCGCGCGGCGTGCGGTCGCCTATCGAGTTGTAATAGCTGTTAAAAAGAAAACCGAATTCGGGATCGAATACTTGATAGTCCGCCGCAAAGCTCTTAAGGATCATCTCCTCGAAAAACCATGTCGTATGAGCGATGTGCCATTTTGTCGGCGAGACGTCGACGATCGGTTGCGGAACATAATCCTCGGTTTCCAGCGGCTCGCAAAGATTTTCGGTGTATTCGCGGACTTCGGAATAACGAGCTATGAGATCGGAATGGCCCGATAACTGCGGATGGGTTGCCGGCATGTTTTTATTAAAACAAAATCATGCCGAAAGCGAAATCCATTTAATAGAACCTGCGGATATTCGAAGGCTGCGCGCGCTGCCATTCGCTCACCTGGCGGGCGCGTTTGTTCTCGTGCGTGTCGGCGAGCCAAACGATCACGTCGTCTGCGGAATACGGTTTGTTTTGGAAATTGCGGATCGCGGAGGATCGATCGTTTGCCGGAAGGGGGTTCGATTCGGGTTTAATGAGATCGCGGCTGATCTTGACCATCTTTAAGCCTCCGTTTTTTCGGTGGCAGACGGCCAAAACGAACCTAAAGGATCAAGTGGCTGCCGCCCGCACGAATTTAGTTTTGCTCATCAAGCTTTTCGTATTCGTAAAACCTTACCATTACGGTCCGTACATAATATCACAATTTTCCCGCAATTTGGTCGATTTTTTTGGACAATCTCCTCCGGGTTCCGTTAAAATGCCACTATGACGTTCGTCCGAACATCGCTCGCTCTTAGATAGCCACTCTACGGCTTTGCACGTGCAGTGGCGACCTCCGCAACTCAAACAATAATCAATAATTAGCTAATTACTAATTGCATTGGATAGCGGTTTAGTTATCCGATAAAATTGGCATTTTTATTCAAACACCGATGGACGAAAAATATTTCGCGAAAAAAATAGAGGCCAAGTGGCAGAAGAAATGGGCCGACACCGCTGCTTTCAAGGCCGAGATCGATCCCGAAAGGCCGAAGTTTTACCAGCTCGAAATGCTGCCGTATCCGTCGGGCAATCTGCACATGGGCCATGTCCGGAACTACTCCGTGGGCGATGCTGTCGCGTGGTTCAAGCGGCTGATGGGTTTCAACGTGCTGCACCCTATCGGTTGGGATTCGTTTGGCCAGCCCGCCGAGGACGCGGCGATCAAGCGGGGCGTGAACCCTCACAAATGGACCGAAGAGAACATCTCCGCGATGCAGGGCCAGCTTCATCGGCTCGGCATCAGCTACGATTGGTCGCGGCAAATGGCTGCCCACAGGCCCGAGTATTACAAGTTCGACCAGTGGTTCTTCCTGAAAATGTACGAGATGGGCCTGGCGTACAAGAAAAAAACCCAGGTGAACTGGTGCGAGACCGACCAGGCCACTCTCTCAAACGAACAGGCGAGCGGCGGCCTTTGCTGGCGTTGCGGAAATCCCGTAACAAAAAAAGACCTCGAGCAATGGTTCCTGAAAATAACGGACTACGCCGGCCAGCTGCTCGATGATCTGAAGGATATCGAATCCGGCTGGGCGTCGAACGTGGTCAAACGACAGCGGGATTGGATCGGCCGCAGCCAGGGCGCCTACGTCGATTTTGAAGTTCGGACGTCGGAAGGTAAAGACGACGGCTCGGGCCACATCCGCGTATTCACCACCCGCATCGATAC
>JAICPV010000149.1 GCA_025929655.1 Pyrinomonadaceae bacterium | reverse complement strand
TGGCCGGCGCCGAATGTGTCGTATTCCGATTCCGCGCGTCGAAGAAAACCGCTCAACCCGCCGTGCTGTTTTATCGTATGAAGCCGGTCGCGGCGCCCGGTAAGGATCTTATGGGCGTACGCTTGGTGACCGACGTCCCAGACCAGCCGGTCGTTCGGCGTATCGAAAACGTAATGCATAGCGACTGCCAACTCAACCGCACCAAGGGAAGCGCCCGTATGCCCCCCGACACGCGAACAGGTGTCGATGATGAACTGGCGAACCTCGTCCGCTACCTCCTGCAGGTCCTCAACTTTTAGCTGGCGCAGGTCCGCCGGGGAATTGATCTCTGAAAGGAATCTCATCCGAAAATTCTCAAAATCCAAGCTTAAAGATTCGCATTTTAGCTTGCAAAATGGCAAATCCTTTCATGTACGAAATGGTATGTGGCAAATTGCATTTCTTTACAAACGACTTCGGCTAAACAAAGTCGTCCCGCATCTAAGATATACGAGCCTCACGCTCAATCATTATCAATAGAGGTACAAACATGTCATTTAGTTCAAGACTATTCACCGGCGCTATCGCTGTCTCCGCATTCGCATTTGCGGCCTCGGCGCAGGACCAGCCTGCAAAACCCAGCGGCGAAGCAAAGGGCATTCTTAAAGAAAAGCGTCATGACGGCTTACGCGGTGCGCGTGAAGGCCGATTGGGCCGCGGCGCGGGATTTGAGCTCCGAGGTATCAATCTGACCGACGCGCAGAAAGAGCAGATCCGTCAGATTCATGAGGCGAACAAGCCGAATCAGGCACTGCTGGACGAGATGCGTACCCTTCGAGAAGCGGCTCGCGGCGGTTCACTTACCGACGACCAGAAGGCGCGGATGAAGAACCTGCGTGAACAGGCTCATGCAAATATGAGATCCGTTCATGAGCAGGTGCTTGCAATTCTGACCGCCGAGCAAAAGGCTCAGATGGAACAGAACCGCCTCCAAAGGCGACAGCGAATGGACGAGCGTCGGCAGCAAATGCAGCAGCGCCGTCAGCAGCGTCAGCTCAACCGTTCAAAGGACACTACAAAAGACACAAAGAAATTAACTTAAGATTTCCTCCAACCCTTTCGTTGAGAAGACGGGCCCGGGCCCGTCTTTTTCATGTTGCAGAAGCCCGCACGAAGTAAGGGCGAAAAAAAGGTTAAAAGTCCAAAAGTGAAAATGTGAAAAAAGCGGTTCTATTATCGAACTCCTTTTTCACCTTTTAACTTTTTCACTTTTTCACGTTCTTCGCCCTTACTTCGTGCGGGCTTCTGCACTGCTCGGTCATAATGATTCGGGAAGTGTTCAACATGACAAAAAACTGTTGACAGATGTTTGGCAATCCGCTAATTTAATTGAGTACCGCCTCGCACGAGGTAGTTCCCCTTCGCCACCCAATGCGAAACTGTTTACGCAACATAGTCAAAATTAGATAAGTCAAACCGAAACGGCATGGACCCGGGCGGCATCGCATCCAGTTGACCTTTCTGACCAAGTCCCGTCAATGCTCGCAAATCCGACAGGTGGCATAAACCCTTAAGTCCCCCGTGTCCAAACGTTTCGAATCCGCAATTTCCCTTCCACAACAAAAGCCCAAAAAGGAGCTAAACGATAATGGTGTTCGGTAAGAAAAAAAGCGTCGCCGGTCTGGACATCGGCTCAAGCTCAGTTAAGATGGTCGAACTCGAAGGCAAAAGCGGCAGTTACAGCCTCGCCGGACTGGGATTCGAGAACCTTCCGGATGAGACGATCATCGACGGACAGATCATGGAATTGAATGCCGTCTCCGACGTCATCCAGAAAGTCTGCCAAAACCACAACATCAAAGCCGAACGCGTTGTCACGGGCGTGAGCGGCCATTCGGTCATCATCAAGAACATCATGCTTCCCCCGATGAGCGATGAGGAACTTGAAGAATCGATCGACTGGCATGCCGAAGAGCATGTTCCTTACGATCTTGCCGACGTGAGCCTTGATTACCAGGTGACCGGCCGCACGAACGATTCGACCCACGTGTTGATCGCTGCCTGCAAACGCGAGCGCATCGACAATGTCCGTCAGGCGATCCAGCTTGCCGGCAAGGAACCGGCGGTTATCGACGTCGACACCTTCGCTCTTCAGAATTGTTACGAGCACAATTATCAGCCGACCGAAAATCAGGTCGTCACCCTTTTGAATATCGGTGCCTCGACGATGAACGTGAACATCGTCAAAGGCAACCGGTCTCTGTTCTCGCGCGACATTACGGTTGGCGGCAGCCAGTTCACCGACGTTCTTCAGCGAAGCCTGGGCTTGAGCTACCAGCAGGCAGAAGCGGTGAAACGCGGAGTTGTTAGCGCGGCGGACGGAGTCGAAGAAAAATCGATCGAGCCGCTGATGAGCAATGTCACGGAGATCGTCGCGATGGAGATCCAAAAGACCTTCGACTTCTATCGTGCCACAACGGAAGACAATCAGACGACGGTGCAGAAGATCCTGATCTCAGGCGGCGGTTCGAAGCTGCAGGGATTAGCGACGGACCTTTCCGCACGGCTCGAGCTTCCCGTCGAAGTATTGAACCCGTTTCGCAACATCAACGTTGACGAACGGAAATTCGACCGCGGTTACCTTAACGAGATCATGCCTGAGATGGCGGTAGCCGTCGGCCTGGCAATGAGGGGAGTGTAACAACCATGATAAAGATCAACCTACTCAATTCAGTTACAGAACGGCAGGGCGGAGCAGTCCAGGCGATGGACCGCAAGGTTTCCAGCCCGGCGACTCGCCTCTTGCTGATGTCCGTATCCGTATTCTTCCTCGTGCTCGCTGTCGTTGGATGGGACGTGATCAGCAGCCAAATGGCGAAAGCGGACATGGAAAAACAGCTCGAAGAACAGAAACAGATCGCAGCCGAGCTCGAGACCGTGATGAAGGAACAGAAAGAGCTCGAAGACAAGATCGCGAGCATCGACAAGCGCATCGAAGCGATCAAAAAGCTCCGTTCCGAACAAGCCGGGCCGAGCGCGGTTCTCGATGCAGTTCGCGAGCGCATTGCGATGGTTCCCGGTCTTTACCTCCAAAGCGTAGAGCAGGCCGGCGGCCAGATGACGATCAAGGGCAATTCGCCTGACGAATCCGCGGTGACGCAATTCGGACGCAGCCTCGAATTTTCCAACGGCCTCTTTTCGAACCTGAACATCGAAACGGTCCGTCAGGAAGTGACCAACCAGATGGCTTCGGCTCCGAAGAACGGCGGCGAAACGCCAAAGATCAACCTCGTGAATTTCACGATCAAGACTGCGTACACCCCGTCGAAGGCGAATCAAGGTAACAATGCGCTGCCCACGCAGGCATCGTCCACGTCGAATCAGCCTGCACCCAATGCCCAGCCTGTGAAAAATTAACGCGAAAGCTAAAAGGACACGATCATGATAGAGAAACTCAAAAACATGAAATGGCACTTCCAGCTGATCCTGCTGGTAGTCGTCGCCGGGTTGTTATACGCGACGGTCTGGTACTTCGTTACGGGTCCGACGCGTGAGGAAGTAGCCCAGCTCAGCGAGCAGGTCACACAGCTTCGAGCGAAGAACGAGGCGGCTCGCATCGCGACGCAGCGCATCAACGAATTCCGCGCCCTCTATGCAAGCAAATCCGAAGAGTATGAAGAGCTAAAGGTCCTTCTCCCCGAGCAGCGTGAGATCACCAACGTTCTCCAGGGACTTCAGGAGAACGCACGCGACTCCCGAATGATCGTTATGCGATTTTCCCCGCAGGATGACAAGCAGGACGGCCCGATCATGCAGAAACCCGTTCAGGTGGAAGTGCATAGTAACTTCGCCAACCTCAGGGCGTTCTATGACAAGATGGCCAAACTCCCGCGGATAGTGTCCGTCTCGAATTTCAAGATCAATCAGCTCGACAAGCAGACCGCGGACAAGACCATTCACGCAATGTTTGAGCTGACGGCGTATTACGCCGATCCGGAAGCCCTCAATAAACCGGCTGCACCGGCACCGGGTAAACCCGGACAGCCCGCACCGGCAGCTCCCGCGGCCGCACCCGCCGCGAAATAAATTTCCTGCCGCCAGGCAACTAACCAAAGTTCTGAGAGAAAAGCCATGATCAACAAAAAGCACACCTCGAAATTGCTGCCGATCGGCATCGCCCTCTTCGCGATACTTTTCGCAAGCGGAGAATTCCAACCGGCAAACGCCCAAGCCCGCGATCCGTTCGCGAAACCGGGCTGGGCGCGCACGAAAGTAAATTCGACAGGAAGCGGCAAAGTCGGCCCGGCGGCCGTGACAAATCTCGGGATCCCTTCGATCGAGAGCCGCATCGACTACTACAAGAAGGTACGCGAGGCAGCGGCCGCTAACGGCCAGCCGATCCCCAAGGTCACCAGCGTTCTCGCATTAAGCGAAATGTCCGTGACCGGGATCTTCAAAACCCCTCGCGGTTACGCCGCAATGGTTGAGGCAGCGCCGATCCGCCTTTCATACACGATATATCCCGGCGAGAAATTCTTCGACGGACAGCTCGTCGCCGTAGAAGAGAACCGGCTCGTCTTCCGCAAGGTCATCAAGACCAGCAACGGAAAGTTCATCACGTCGGTCGAGAACATGGCACTCAGGAAATACTCCGACCGCGAACAGATCCAGGGCACGGCCCCGGCCGACGCCCAGACGGCAAGCAAAGAGGAGCCGAAGCCGCCGGCAGTCGGGCCGGACGGTCAGCCCGTTAAGCCGGAACCGATCGTCTCGCCCCTCGAAGAGATGAACAAACAGTCTTCCAAGGAAGTGGCCTCAAAGCCTTCCAAACCCGCCTCGAAACCCGTCCGGGTAGCGAAAAAAGGGAAGTAGTGTAATTCGAATCGAACTTCAAGATGGCCGCCCGCCGCAATGCGGACAGGCCGTATGAACCCCAACGGAGGAAACATGAACTTTCGTCACTCAATAAGCGCTGCGGTCCGCATGGCCTGCATCGCCATCACACTGGTCGGCGTAATGACCGCAACGGTAGCGGCTCAGAACATCGATCCGCGACAGCAAGGCAGCAAGTACGGCGACCCCGGATTTGTCGGTGAGCCGATCAGCCTGAACGTGGTGAATGCCGACGTCCGCGACATTCTCAACTACATCACCGAGCAGTACGGCATCAACTTCGTGATCGACAAGTCGGTCAAGGCGGTTCCGGTGACGGTGAACGTGAACCAGGTCCCCTGGAACGTGGCTCTTGATTCGGTCATGCGATCGCAGGACCTCGGCATACAAGCGAACGGAACCATTCTTCGCATTGCCGATTCCAAGATCCTGGCCACCGAAGGCGAGATCATCCGTCTCCAGATGGATAACAAGCTTGACGGCTCGCCACTATATACGGAATTCATCCGCCTGAACTATGCACGTGCTTCGGGCACGATCGATCGCGGCTCCGCTTCGGCAGGTAAGTCGTCTGGATCGTCGGGCTCGTCCTCGGGCGGTGCTCCTGCGGCGGGCGAAGGCCTTTTGCCGATCATCAGCAAGCGCCTTTCGCGCCGCGGATCGATCGAAGTGGACGGCCGAAGCAATTCATTGATCATCACCGATGTTCGCGAGAACATCGATGCGGTCCGCCAGCTCGTCGCGATCCTGGACCAGCCCGAGCCGCAGGTCGAGATCGAAGCCCGCATCGTCGTAGCGACACGCAGCTTCAGCCGCGACATCGGCGTGCAGCTTGCAGCCTTGGTTAATGGCGGCCGGGGAAGCGGTATAGGATTCTCGAATCTGCCTGGTGCACCCGTAGATCCCAGATTGAACGTTGCACCGAGCCTTCCGAATGGCAGCATCTCGGGATTGGCCGGTCAACTTGTTAACACTGCGATAGGTCTCACTACGGGAGTTTTCGGTACCGCCCAACTCAGTTCAATGCTCACACTTGGTGAACAGTCTGGTAAGGCAAAGATCATCGCGATGCCGCGCGTAACGACGCTGAACAACCGCAAGGCCAAGATGGAAAGCGGGACCAAGATACCGATCACTACGATCCAGCCCGGTTCCTCGACCGGAGGCGGAGCGATCGCAACGACCACGTATGTGGACGTGCCTTTGAAGCTGGAAGTCACGCCGCAGATCACCGACCTCGGTACGATCGTGCTTGACGTGCTCGCGGAAAACGCTTCGACGGCCACGGTCGTCGCGGGTGTCCCTCCCGCGATCA
>JAICPV010000271.1 GCA_025929655.1 Pyrinomonadaceae bacterium | reverse complement strand
CGAAGCCCCACCGTACGGGTGGGCGCCCTCCCTTACGGTCGGGCTTCGGACACAGCAAACGGTGTGCTGTTAATCGCTGCGGCAGGTGAAGACTGGGACGAATTCGTTGCATATTGCGTCGAGAACAAGTTGGCGGGCGTTGAATGCCTGAGCGGCATCCCGGGTTTCGTAGGCGGAACCCCGGTGCAAAACGTCGGAGCCTACGGACAGGAAGTTTCGGAGACGATAGTCTGCGTTCGCTGTTTTGACCGGTCGTCGGGAAAGTTCGTCGATCTGACAAACGACGAATGCGGTTTCGAATACCGTAAAAGCATCTTCAACAGCTCGGAACGAGAGCGGTATATTGTTCTGGCCGTAACGTACAGGTTGAGCCCCGGGGGCAAAGCGAAGATAGCTTATAAAGATCTGATCGAATATTTCGACACGCCCGAGCCTGGCTTGGCGGAAACACGCGAAGCGGTCCTGGCGATCCGCCGGGCCAAATCGATGGTGATCGACGCTGCCGACCCGAATTCACGAAGTGCGGGGTCGTTTTTCAAGAATCCGATCGTTTCAAATGAGACCGTCGAGACGATCGCGGAAAAATTGATGATACAAAACGTTCCTCATTTTCGCGTTGACGAAGGGGACGTGAAAATTCCGGCAGCGTGGCTGATCGAAAAGGCGGGGTTTTCAAAGGGTTACGTTCATGGGAATGCCGGGATCTCGTCCAATCACACCCTGGCGATCGTCAATCGGGGCGGCGCAACGGCGGCCGAGATCGTTTCTTTGAAAAATGCGATCCAGGAAGCGGTACAGGTCAAATTCGGGATCGAGCTTCGTCCCGAACCGGTTTTTGTCGGTTTCGATTCGCAAAATTCTTGATCCGCATCCGTCACCTTGAGGTATAATTTGAAAACTTCATTCCTTTTTAGAACCTGGGGGCTGCATATGTTTCGAAATTCGCTTTTCGCACGATCACTTATCGTTTACGCCTTCGTTTTTTCGCTGATGCCGTTCTCGGCCGTACCGGTAATGGCGAATGACATCGTTCCAAGTGACGACCTCGTCAGCGGGACGAGCGTATTTGTGTTTCGCGGGTCGAGCAAGAAACCGCAGAACAAATTGGGCGCCGCGCGCGGTTATCGCGGCGGCGGTTCCGGCCGCGCGAAGATCGCTGCCCAGATAACCTCGTCTCGAAAGAAAAGGGCGGATGCCGCGAAGGCGAGAGCAGCTGAGGTTGCACGTCAACGTGCCAGAGAGCGCGTCGCGAGATTGAAGCAGTCGAACACGTTTGCAGCCAAGGGCGAGGCGCAACTGGCGAATGGCGACGCGAACGGTGCCATCACGAGCTTTCGCGAATCGATCAAGCTGAACGCTAAGAACGCGGACGCGAAAACGGGTCTTAGCGAAGCCTTGACCGCGAAGGGAATCGAAGCCGCGGGCGACTCCAATAACGAAGCCGGACTGCAGTATTTGGACGAAGCCGTCCAGTTGGATCCTAAAAATGCGGCGGCATACGCAAAGATCGGCGAGATATTCGACGCCAAGGGCGACAACCCGAACGCGATCGTGAATTACGACAAAGCGGTAACGAACGATCCGGAATTCACGGCCGTTTACCTTCCGCTCGGATTGGCACATGCTGAGGCGAAGAATTACGTTGAGGCGGAAGCTTACCTTGCTAAGGCCGAAGCCGCGGGAATCGCAACAGGTGAGGCCAGATTGGCTCGCGCGGACATTTTCGCCAAACAGGGCCGATCGCAGGAAGCGATCGAAATGCTCGACAAAGCGATCGCCGCCGAACCCGCGAACGCGTCGGCGATCTTTCAGCGTGCTGCCGTTCTCGATCGCATCGGCAAAGGCGACGAAGCGATCGCCGGATATCAAAAGACGGTGCTGGTAGATCCGAATCATGCTGCCGCCTGGTACGAACTCGGAGTGATCGCTTACAACAAGGGCGATTACAACGGGGCTTTGACGGCCTATCAAAACGCCGTCCGTATCGATCCGGCGAACTACACTGCACAGGCAAATCTGGCTAGCACGTTTCGGCAGCTTGAACGATATGGTGAGGCAAATGCTGCCTACAAAGCTGCCGAGCCCGGTTACACGAAGAGTGCAGATCATTACAGCGAATGGGGCTTCTGCCTCGGCAAGACGAACGAATGGGACAAGGCGGTCGCCCGTTTGTTGACGGCGCGCGATCTCGACCCGACTGCGGTCGATAATACGAACCTCGGCTGGGCATATTACAACGCCGCGAAGATGGACAAGAAGAACGGTAACCTAGAAGCTGCCAACGCCAAATTCGAGCTTGCCAAGACCTACCTGAACACAGCCGTTCAGCAGGACCCGAAACTCGACGCCGCGTACATGAATCTCGGATCGACCAACAATGAATTGGGCAATCACGAAGAAGCGTCACAGGCACTGAATAAGGCGGTCGAATTGCATCCGAATTGGACGATTGCGCTTAATCAGTTGGGCCTCAGCTATCGCGGAATGAACAACCTCAGCCTTGCGCTGCAGGCGTTCAACGCTGCGGTGACGGCGGACGGAAATTACGTCAACGGGCTCTACAATCTTGGCTCCACCCAGCATGCGGCTGGTGACAAAAAGGGTGCCAAGAAAACTCAGGACCGCCTGAAGAAACTCGACAGCCAGCTTGCGGCTCAACTCGGAAGCATCATCGCAGGCAAGCTGATCGAAGCCGGAACGAACGAGATCAAGAAAAAGATACGGATACCCGGTATCCCGTTTCCGTTCAACGACTAACAGGGAATTGGGGTTCTTAAAAAAGGCTCGCAGCGGGTAAAGTTTGCGGGCCTTTTTTTCGTCTTTTAAGCAGTTCGGTTTGGGGGCTCAATCCTATCGGTTATAATCTCGCCTTACGCCCGAACAATGCCAAAACGAACAGATATAAAAAAGATCCTGATCATCGGCTCGGGGCCGATCGTCATTGGTCAAGCTTGTGAATTTGATTACTCGGGAACGCAGGCCTGTCGAGCGCTTAAGAGTGAAGGTTTCGAGATCGTCCTGGTTAATTCCAATCCGGCGACGATCATGACCGACCCGGAGATCGCCGACCGAACTTATGTCGAGCCGCTGACGCTGGAGGCCGCGGCCGCGATAATCGAGAAGGAACGGCCTGACGCTTTGCTGCCGACTGTGGGTGGGCAGACCGGATTGAACCTTTCGGTCGAGCTTTACAAGAAAGGAATTCTGGATAAATTCGGCGTCAAACTGATCGGGGCGAACATCGAAGCGATCAAGGTCGGCGAGGACCGCGAACTATTCAAAAAGGCGATGGACGAGATCGGCATTCCTTCGCCGAAAGGAGGTTTCGCACATTCCTGGGAAGAGGCTCGCGAGACCGTGAAAATCACCGGTTATCCCGCGATCATCCGCCCATCATACACGCTTGGCGGCACCGGCGGCGGGACGGCTTTCTATCCTGAGGAATTCGAAGAGCTTGCAAAGAACGGCCTGGCGGCTTCACCCGTCTCACAGATCCTTGTTGAAGAATCGATCCTCGGCTGGAAGGAATACGAGCTCGAGGTGATGCGAGACCTGAATGACAACGTCGTGATCATCTGCTCGATCGAAAATTTCGACCCGATGGGCGTGCATACCGGCGATTCGATCACGGTCGCACCGGCGCAAACGCTGACCGACGTCGAATATCAGCGGCTGCGCGATATGTCGATCGCGTGCATCCGCAAGGTCGGAGTGGAGACTGGCGGATCGAACATCCAGTTCGCCGTGAATCCGGTGAACGGCGATGTTCGCATTATAGAGATGAATCCACGCGTCTCGCGTTCTTCGGCTTTGGCGTCGAAGGCAACAGGATTTCCAATAGCGAAGATCGCGGCAAAACTTGCTGTCGGCTACACGCTTGACGAGATACCGAACGACATTACAAAGAAAACGCCGGCATCGTTCGAGCCGACGATCGATTACGTCGTGACAAAGATCCCGAAGTGGGCATTCGAAAAGTTCCCCGGGGCGGAGGACGTTCTCGGAACACAGATGAAGTCGGTAGGCGAGGTAATGGCGATCGGGCGTACCTTCAAGGAGTCACTATTCAAGGGGTTGCGTTCGCTCGAGGCTGTGAAACCGCTAAGGTTGATCGACGTGCCGGATGAAGAGCTGCAGCGTAAGCTCGCCCGGCCAAATTCCCAAAGATTTTCTTACATTACTTACGCGCTTCAGAACGGTTATTCGATCGATGAGATCCATCGCTTGACGAAGATCGATCCGTGGTTTCTCGATCAACTCTCCCAGGTGATGGAGTTTCAAGATGGACTAGACGCCAAACCGCTTGCCGATTATTCCGACGATGAGCT
>JAICPV010000357.1 GCA_025929655.1 Pyrinomonadaceae bacterium | reverse complement strand
GCCGCCGAAAGCACTTTGACCGACGACGATAAGGAATACGGCTGCGCGCTGATCAACATCGGCGCGGAGCTGACGAGCCTCATGATTTTCGGGCGCGGCGCGGTGCAGCACACGCGCGTTTTCCCGTTCGGCGGGATGCATTTTACAAAGGACCTTGCCGTCGGGCTCCGGGTCTCGATACAGGACGCCAATAAGATCAAACAGGAGCACGGATGTGTGGCCGGATTCCTTCTCGAGGACGACGAACGGCGGCAGCTGATCGAGATCGTCCCCGTCGGGCGCAGCGAAACGCGCGGGCTGTCCAAAGAAATGCTGTGCGACATCATGCAGCCGCGGGCATTGGAACTTTTGCAATACATCGGCGAAGAAACGACGAGAACCAAGCTGCAAATTCCTAGCGGCGTTGTTCTTACGGGCGGCGGCTCGATGGTACGCGGGATGGTCGAGATAGCCGAGCAGGTGTTCGACGCACCGACCCGAAATGGGGTTCCCGAGGCGTCGTATTTCAGCGGCCTGGTGATGCAAATTGGAAATCCTGCGTGGGCCACCGCGTGCGGATTGGCGCTCTCTTCGATGCGGGAGCAAATTCGGGATCTAAACACAGGAGGGAAATCGGCGACAAAGCGCGTCGCGGAATGGATCGGAAATTTTCGCGGAAAATTCAAATAGTGGTTTCTCTCGGCTGGATTTTTGCTACAAATCGTTGTATGCTTGTCCGCCGATAGCACAATATATTGTGATTTCCGTTTCCGAGATTCAAACTGCAATTCTTGTTCGCCGAGAAAATTCCTCCTCAAAGGAAGCAAAATAATGATGGACAGTTTTCAAACCAGCACCAACCCAATAAAGATATTCCTCGACGAGCCTCCCATCACCGGCGCGAAGATCAAGGTGATCGGCGTCGGCGGCGGCGGCGGCAATGCAGTGAACCGCATGATCGATGCCGGCGTCAAAGGCGTCGAGTTCATCGTAGCGAACACCGACCTTCAGGCATTGAACGCGTCGAAGGCGCCGATTAAGATACAGCTCGGCAGCAAATCGACCCGCGGTCTTGGGGCCGGATCAAACCCGAACGTGGGGCGTGAAGCAGCGCTCGAGGATCACGAAAAGCTTCTGGACGTGCTGGAAGGTTCCGACATGGTATTCGTTACCGCCGGCCTAGGCGGCGGCACGGGAACCGGCGCAGCTCCGGTCGTCGCTTCGCTCGCTATCGAACTCGGCGCTTTGACGGTTGCGGTCGTAACGAAACCGTTCAATGTCGAAGGCAAAAAGCGAATGGCTCAGGCCGAGCAGGGACTTTCCGAACTTCGAGGCTGCGTTGATACCATCATCACTATTCCTAACTCTAAGCTTCGTGAAGTGGAAGAAAACATTACGCTTCTCGAGGCATTCCGCCGGGCGGACGAGATACTGCTACAGGCGGTACAGGGTATTACCGACTTGATCACAACTCCGGGAGTCATCAATCTCGATTTCGCTGATGTCACAACGGTTATGAAGGGCCGCGGGGTCGCATTGATGGGTATCGGGATGGGCGAGGGCCCGGACGCCGCGTCGAAAGCGATGCGCGAAGCGCTGGATTACAAGCTACTCGAGGAAAATTCGATCACGGGAGCGAAGGCCGCGCTGATCAATGTCACCGGCGGTGCGAACATGCAGCTTGGGCAGATCGAGGACGCTATCGGTATGATCGAAGAGGAATCGGACGACAATGCCGATATCATCTGGGGTAACGTAATTCGAGAGGATTTCGGCGACCGGATCATGGTTACCGTTATCGCGACCGGTTTCGATTCGCATGTTCAGGCGATGCGCCCGCAGCCTCGCGTTATGGAGGCCGCCGTGAATGCTTCCGCACCGCCGACTTTCGCGCCGGCTCCGTCGCCGGCTGAAAAAGAAGACCTCGATGTCCCGACGTTCATACGCCGTCAAGCGGACTGATCGTTTGTTGATCGCAGAAAAGCCAATTCGTATTCCATCAATTACAATGGAATTCACGGGTTGGCTTTTTTGTCTCCAATGACCGGATCGATGATGAAAACTGGACTGCCGGTGGTGGGTATAACAATGGGTGATCCTGCGGGGATTGGCCCCGAGATCATCGTCAAATCGCTGACCGATGAGTCCGTTTATGGTTCTGTGCGTGCGGTCGTCATCGGAGACAAAAAGGTACTCCAAAGAGCAGCGTCGATGATCGATGTGGCCTGTGGTTTCGTCGATCACCGGCCTGAGATCCCCACAACCGAAACCGACATCGAAGTTTTTGACCTCAGGAATTGCGGCGCTCCCATTCGGTACGGCGAGGTGTCGGCCGTGAACGGGAAGGCAGCCGGCGAGTACATCGAAAAGGCGTACGAGCTTTGGAAGAACGGAACGATCGATGCCATTTGCACGGCTCCCATCAATAAGGAATCACTCAACCTGGGCGAACGTGATTTTCCGGGGCACACAGAGTTTTTTGCCAGCCTCGCAGGGATTGATAAGTTCGCCATGAGTTTCTTCGCCGGGCAATTACGGGTGGTCCTTCTTTCGACCCATGTGTCGTTGTTCGAGGCGATCAAATTGGTGCGGAGACAGTCGATCGTCGATCTTATCGAATTCACCGATCGAACGTTTTCAAAGTTGCTGGGTAAAAAAGTGTCGATCGCTGTCGCCGGCCTCAACCCGCACGCTTCGGAAAGTGGGAAATTCGGCACCGAAGAGGAAATGGAAATCACGCCTGCGGTGGACGAATGCCTGAATAAAGGTATCAATGTTTCAGGGCCGTATTCGCCGGACACGATCTTTATGCGGGCTCACAAAGGCGAATTCGACGCGGTGATCGCACACTATCACGACCAGGCGACGATACCGGTGAAAGCGTTGTCGTTCGGATCTGCAGTGAACGTAACGCTGGGCCTGCCGTTCATCCGAACATCGGTCGATCACGGAACGGCGTTCGATATCGCCGGCAAAGGAATCGCAGATGCGTCAAGCATGAAGGCCGCCATTTTGCTCGCCGGAAAGCTTGCTGCAGCCGCCGCCTTGGAAAAATGAACGACAGCTCATCAGGAAAGAAATATGTACTTATCGCGGATGACGATGCCGGGATCATTCGATTCGTAACCGCTGTGGTCGAAGGTGAAGGTCTCGAAGCCTTACCGGCCCGCGATGGCAAGCAGGCATATCAAATATTGAGGTCCGGGAAAACGATCGTCGCCGCACTCATCGATGTGAAAATGCCCTACATCGAGGGAACAGAGATCGTAAAATTCATGCGCACGAACGAAAAATACGCCGGCATTCCGGTCATTATGACGACCGGCGAGCATCATGCAACGTCGGCGGGAGGAATCAAATCGGCGGGAGCGATGGCCTTTCTCCCAAAACCTTTTACAAATCACCAACTGCGACTGGTTCTGCGGACATTTCTCGGTGC
>JAICPV010000150.1 GCA_025929655.1 Pyrinomonadaceae bacterium | reverse complement strand
TCGCGAACGATATGACAGCAAAATACGATTCATGGTTTCCAAAGCGGTCGATGAATCTCCCAATGGCCGTGCGCAGCTTCTCGACCTCCGGGGCGGTCATGCTTCCGGAAACGTCGACCGCGAAAACGATCACAAGCGGCCGCTCGGCCCCGGGTGACGCTACGGGCTTGAAAAAATCTATATTTCGCTCTTTGCCGTCCTCAAAAATACGGAAATCCTGCTGCTTCAATCCATGAACGGGCTTTCCGTTCTTGTCCTCGACGAGCACCTCAAACTCGGCGAGTTTCGTATCGACGCGTATCACCCTATCTTCATCGATCTGGGCCGAAGTTTGCAGCACGAAAAGAAATATGAAAAGCGCCGCCAAGGGCGTGAACCGGCTGAACGAACGGAAGCATCGATGGGCGATGCGGTTAAGGTCAATTTGAAATGCAAACGTCATTTCGCGCGGTCAAACTGACCGATTACTTAAACGAACTAAAAACCGAAATGGTTCTTTGTATTGTATTTTACGCAATTCCAACTGCATTTGCGGTGTGGCACGGCGATTGTAAAGGTGAGATGCGGCGCGCTACGACCTCGATAGCCGCAAAACCGAAATGCCCACCCTGTCCTCAAATAAATTCTTAAGCATCTCGCGGCAGCAGGCCGTGCGGATCTTTTGCATATCGGCGATCATCGTCCTCACGGCGTTTTCACTGTTTCGATTCGGCTTCGATTTTCTCTTCGTTCTCATAACTCTCGGTATTGCGTGTGCCGTAGCCATCACCTTGCACAAACGCACCTTAAGCCAAAAAACGAAAGAAATAAGCGAATCGAGCCGCATGCATCTGGCTACGGTGGAAGCTCTCGCGACGGCGATCGACGCTCGCGACCAGATCGGCATGGGCCACGTACGCCGAACACAGATCTATGCGGTCGGCCTGGGGAACATTCTCGGGCTCGATGAAGGCGACATAAACGCGCTCCGGACGGGAGCATTGCTTCACGATATCGGCAAGCTCGCGGTCCCCGACCATATTCTTAATAAACCAGGCCAGCTGACCGTCGCTGAAATGGAAAAGACAAAGATCCATTCTTCGGTCGGAGCGTCGATCCTCGAGAAGGTCGGCTTTCCGTATCCCGTAGTTCCGACGGTCAAGTACCATCACGAATTTTGGAACGGCAACGGATATCCGGAAGGCTTGAAGGGCTCCAGTATCCCGCTCACCGCACGCATTCTCTCGATCGCGGACGCGTTCGATGCTCTTCGCGCGCCCAGGCCATACAGGCCCGCTCGGACCAAAGCCGACGCGATCAAATTCATCCGATCTCGCGCGGGTTCGCAGTATGATCCCGTATTGGTCGAAACGTTTCTGAAGAACATCCCGAGATTCGAAGTAGAGATCGCTGCCCAGGGCCTGGACTATGAATCGAACGGCGTAGACGACGATCAGCGGCGGCTCGTTCTCGACGACAAGCATCCGGCCAACTACGTCGAGCAGATCAAACAGGCGAACCGCGAGGTCTTCACATTATATTCGCTTGCACGCGAATTCAGCTCCTCGTTGGATCTCGACGAAACGCTCGCGCTTTTCGCAGAGAAAGTGAAGGAATTCGTGCCCTACGATTCGATCGCGATCAGTCTCCTTAGCGATGATCCGGAAGCGGCCAACATTGCCTACGCAGCCGGCTTGAACAACTCCATCTTCGAAGGAAGAAAAGTGAAGCTGGGGCAAGGCGCCACGGGATATGTCCTGAAAAAGGAAAAGCCCGTGATCAACGTTGACCCGGCGCTCGAC
Organism: Pyrinomonadaceae bacterium; assembly: GCA_025929655.1. GTDB lineage: Bacteria > Acidobacteriota > Blastocatellia > Pyrinomonadales > Pyrinomonadaceae > OLB17. Next base: position 4,404 of record JAICPV010000150.1, on the reverse strand, counting down.
CTTACCTTCACGCCCGACGAGTCCGTCGCGGATTACAGGATCATGGCGACGCTGCCTCTGTTCGCCGACGACAAGCTGATCGGGGCTGTTTCGCTTTACTCCTGCGTATTGGAGAACTACAAAGACGAGCACATCCGCCTCCTGGAGACGATCTCCCATATCGCAGCCGATGCGATAAACGCATCACTGCAACACGCCGAGGCTGAGTCGCACGCTTTGACCGACGCCCTAACTGGGCTGCCGAACTCGCGAAGCCTGCGATCGCATTTCGACAAGGAAGTCATGCGGGCATCGAGGAACGGGAAGCGCTTCCAGCTGGTTGTTATGGACCTAGACGGGTTCAAGTCGGTGAACGATAACTTCGGCCACAAGGCCGGCGACAGGATGCTTAAGTCGATTGGGGGTATCCTCAAGGACCAGCTCCGCGAATACGACTTTCTTGCCAGGTACGGCGGAGACGAGTTTGTGGCGATCATCCCGGAGACCGATCTCGAACACATCAACAGCCTGAATCAGCGGATCACGGAAGCCGTCGTGGGTTTCAGGCTCGAGATCGGGAACGGCGCCATCGCGTCTGTCGGCATCAGCCTTGGGGCCTCAAGCTTCCCCGAACACGGCGAGTCGCTGGACGGGTTGATCGAAGCGGCGGACAAGCAAATGTATATCGCGAAGGAAGGCAACCGCAGACGCAAGCAAAAGCGGCAAAAGGACGCCGAGCTTGAAGTACTCGGCGATCTCATACCTGCCGAGCTTATACCGGAGAGCCACTACGATGTAGAGGTCTTCGAGATCGGCGACTCGTCGAGAGCGTTTTAGAAAGCTTGCGAAAACCGGAAATGGATCTTGCTGGGTGAGAGCTGGAAGCTTGCCGGCGGTCCCATTGTTTGCGGGATCAAAAATGTCGGCGGATTAAGCAGGTAGCCGTAATCCACTCCTAATTCGCCGCCGACCGGCGTTTTCAGCCTCAGCCCCAGACCGACCGTGTGGGACCATTTAACGATCAGGTTGCGCTGAAATGTATCCGTGGCAGGCACGTCCGGCGGGTTGAAAATATCTCCCACCTTCCTGTACACGTTTCCGCCATCGTAAAAAGGAACCAGCCGTACCGATTTGCTGACCGGGACCCTCGCCTCCAGATTCACTACCGCCAATGCATTGCCGCCGAACGGTATTGTGAACGGCGACAAAGCGACGACGTTACCGTCGCTGTCGTGGAATGTACCTTCGGGAAAGACGACCACGCGAGGACCAGCGGATTCGAATTCGAATCCGCGCAGCGTGTTTGCGCCGCCCGCGAAGAATCGCTCGCTGATGGGCAGGATCTTTTCCAGCCCGGGGAAATCCGGAGGGCCGAAACGGGCGTTCTCCTTAAAAACACTAGCGAGGCCGAGGATGCCGCGGGCAGCGAGGGTGGTATTGCGAAACTTTGGGAACGTCCGGTAAAAGTTGTATGACGCCTGGAATTTATGGAAGCCGACATTCGCGCCCAGCGCGGGAACGGAAACATTGTATTCGGCGGTCAGATAGTCGCCGTGCGTCGGGTCGCTAGCGTTATAACGGCAAGGCTCAAGCGGCTCGCCGCGGGCGATGATGTCGAGAATCGAATAACGAGCCGAGCAGTTCTTTCGGGTGTCGCGTACGAATGTAGCGCCGAACCCGGAAACTCTGATGCGCGAATCCGGGAGCAGCAATTCCTTAATTAACAAACTGCTGATGTTGAATAGCCGAACATCCTCGAAGCGGTAGCGGACGTAGAGAATGCTTCGCTTCTCACGGCTCAGTGTGCGATTTGTTTCGGCCGTGAACGTCAGGCGATTCAGCGTAGGATCGCCCGCCGGGGCGCCAAATTCATCGACCGGGTTGCCGTCGGGATCGACGCGCTGAACGATCCCGAACGTTCCGCGGTCAAATGCCGACCTGAAAAAACGCGTGACCGAGGAATCGCGCTGATACTGCGCGGAAATCCGAAGCGGCGCGAAACGGTTTTCCTTATCGCGCAAAAAGCGAGGGTCGACGAAATCGAGCTGGATCAGTTGCTGCTGCTGGCTCACGCTCACGCGGCCGCCTGCCTGCCATAACCGCCCCATAAAGTTGAAATGACGGAAATCGACAAATCCGTTGCCGCCGACATCGGTGGAAAATCCGCCCCCGTAAGTCAAAAGCCGCGGTGCCTGCTCGACCACGTTGACGATAACGTCCACGTTCCGTGACCCGTCAGGACGTTCACCGGCAGCCTCCGGTTTGATCTCGACCAGCGAAAAAGCATCGCTTTCGTATAGGTTCTGCTCGCTCAGATAAACGTCGCCGGCGGTCAGCAATTGTCCCACTTTGAACGCCAGCGCCCGGCGAACGCTTTCTTCGCGGGTATGTTCGTTTCCGGTCACCAATATCCGCGAAATATAAACAGGCTTACCTTCGTTGTTGATGGTGTAGATCACTTTGAACTCACGCGGCGATGCGGATGACGCGGCGGCTTCCTCGTCTACCGAAAATTCAACCTTGGCATCGTAATAGCCCGCCTTCGAATAATGCTCGGCGATCCGACGCTGCCCATTACGAACGCGCGCGCGCGAAAAATTCAAGCCCTCCAACGAGGGAAGCAATGCTTTCAGCTCCGCGGTGGAAAAAGCCGTATTTCCACGGATCTCCACTTCTGAAACTTTGGTAGGCAGGCCCTCTTCGACTTCGAACGTGATGATGAGGTTTTCACCGTTCTGCGATACACCCTGAAGCGCGCGCACGGTCGCGTCGCGATACCCAAGCTCCCGCAACAGCGAACGGATCGTTGCGGCGTCAGCTTCGAGGATGCGGTCGCTGGTGTAACCGCGGCCGTAGCCGAATAACGGAATTATGCCGAGAAGGTTTGCCCGCTGCGATTCGAGAACCGTGTAAATATCGTCGATGGTGAAGAGGGAAGTCCCCCGGAGTCGGATATCGGTCAGCTTCAGTCGCCGGTCGAGGTCGACAACATAGCGGACAATGGCCTTTCGGTTCGTGAAGTCCTCGCTGCTCAGGGAAGAACAAGCGGCTTCTGTGCCCACCGCGGCGGACGGCGTGCCCTGCGGCGAATCGGGCTCGACCGCACACATTGCCGTAACTGTTGCAAAAAAGTAACCCTTTTCCTGATAGTAATTTTCGAGCCGACGCTCACCCTCGATGATCGCGGCGTAGTCGAGCGTGCCTTCGCGGACGATCGGCAGCAACCGGCGTTTTGTGCTGTCGCCCAGGTCCTTCTTTTCCGATTCGACCGTGACCTCAACCTTAGGCCCTGCCCGGCCCGTAAAATTGATCGTGATGGTATTCTTCTCCGCATCGTAGATCGGCTCGGGAGGGACAAGCGAGGGTGCGAGAAATCCTTCCTTGATCAACGCATCGCGCACGCGCTCCACGTCGCCGTTCAGAAGCTCGCGCGTATATACCTCGCCCGGCTGAAGCTTTAGTTTTTCGGTCACTTCGGAGGCATTAAAACCCTCGATATTCACGTTGAGTGCCTCGATCCTTGCGGGCTCGCCGGGGACAACGTTGTAGGTGACCGCGACCTCGTTTTGCGCGATGGTTTGCCGGTCGAAGGTAACGCGGGCTCGCAGGTAGCCGCGTTCGCGCAAATATTCGAGTATCGCGGTGGCGTTGGATTCGAGCGAACCCTCGGAGATCACCGCGCCTGGATCCAGCAGGTCGAGCCGGAACAGAAGTTCCTGCTCCGTGACCTTCGTCTCGGACGAAGGATCGATCACGACCGAGACGCGTTTTGCCCGCGGTTTCCTTCTGACCGAAAATGTCAGTCCAACCCCCGACCCTTGTGCCTGTGCTGAGACCTCGACGTTCGCCACGTCGCCCTGCTGGAACAAATCTTCGATCGCATCGCGAATCCGGACCGCGGCGTAGCTATCGCCAAGGCTGGCGCGGGCAATGCGCAAGTACGTTTCGCCCGGCCCTGTGTTCTGCGGCGTTCCGTCGATCACCATATCGACGGATTCGATCTTTAGGCCCTCGAATTCGGATTGCGCCACTGCAGCGGCTGTGCCGAAGACGATCGCCAATACCACTGAACAGAAAATTGTTGTTGCTTTTTTTCGAGGCGACACCGAGATCAAAATCGCCTCCTGAGTCTGATGCCGAAACTGAAGTTGTCGCGACGGTCCGTCACATTGCTCAAGCGGCGCTGCTCATATTGCGCGAAAAATGCGAGTTTGTTCGAAACGCGGTATTCGAGCGCGAGGACCTGGTTCTGGTCCTGTGAAAGATTTGTCGCGTAGGTTATGCGGAGATTGTTGTTTATCTGCCGTCCGACAGTGAGGCGCGCGGTCGGGTTCAACCGCTCACCCGAAATGATCGGGTCGATCTCGAACACGTTAAGGCCGAAAAGCCGGTCGGTTGCCCGCCGAACCGGATCATAGATGATCG
>JAICPV010000519.1 GCA_025929655.1 Pyrinomonadaceae bacterium | reverse complement strand
GGCCGAAGGAAGAAATGGACAATTTCGTCGAAGCTCTTCGGGAAGTAAAAGAAAAGATCGTTTTCTGCTCGGTCTGTAATAATCTCACGGACGTAAACCCATGCCTATACTGTTCGAACCCGAAGCGCGATCGTTCGATCATCTGCATTGTCGAAGAGCCGTATAATCTCGTCGCGGTCGAGAAAACGCGTTCGTATCGCGGCTTGTATCACATTCTTCACGGCTCGCTGTCGCCGATCCGCGGTGTCGGGCCTGACGAATTGATGCTTCCGAACCTCCTGCCTCGCCTGCTTCCCGAAAACAACGACGGCGTCGAGGTCCAGGAAGTTATCATCGCCACCAACCCCACGACCGAAGGCGAAGCAACTGCCAACTACATCGCGCGTCTTTTGAAACCTTTAGGCGTACGCACCACGCGTATTGCGATGGGAATGCCCGTCGGTTCCGACCTCGAATATGTCGATGAGGTCACGATGGACAAGGCTCTCGCGAATCGTCACGAGATTTGACCGATCCACATGCCGCCATCTAACAAACGACTCACCGTCGCTGATTTCGTTCTAAATCGCACCGGTTCGCTTGCGGTTCAAGTCGTCGGGGCCGTTTTCGGAATTGCTCTGATAGTGTTTTTCCGTCGGATAGAAACCGTCAACTCGGCGGTGGTTCCCGAAGGCACAGGCGTGATCTTTGTGATGAATCATCCCAACGGCCTGATCGATCCTGCGCTGGTCTTCGTCGCCCTGCCGCGACGAATATCCTTTCTTGCAAAATCCACCTTGTTTCGGACGCCGGTGATCGGTTGGGTCGTTCGCGCCGTCGGAGCATTGCCGGTTTATCGCCGCATCGACGCTGGAGAGGATGTTTCGCAAAATCAGAAAACCTTCGACGCCTGCCGCGCGCTTCTGGCTCGAGGAGGCTCGATCGCGTTGTTTCCCGAGGGAGTTTCGCACAGCTCACCGAAGTTGCTGCCGCTTAAATCCGGAGCGGCGCGAATCGCACTTGGATCGGCTTCTGGTGAAGAACCAGTACCGGTGAAGATCGTTCCGGTCGGATTGTATTACACGAGCAAGACCACGTTTCGCAGCGAGGCGATGCTTTATTTTGGCGCACCATTCGATGTGCCGTACGTCGAGCTGGAAGCCGGTCAGCCGCCCCGTGACGCCGTGAGGGAATTAACTCAAGAGATCGAAACTGCCCTTCGAGAAGTTACATTGAACGCAGAAAATGAAGCCGAGCTCTACGCGGCCCGCGTTGCCGAGGACATATTTACCGCTGCTGAAGGCGGACAGGATTTGGGCCAAGAATTCGAATTTCGAAAGGAATTTATTCAGGAGACGACGGACGACAAGGACCTGGTAAGTGATGAAGCTCTTAAAAAGCGAGTGAAGGATTTTGATCGACGGCTGTCAATTTTCGGGATCGAGGCCATGCATCTTTCACTAGCAAAGTTTTCGCGGGCGTCGGTGGTGTGGGCGGCTGTCAATTACTTTTGGAAACTCGTTCTTCTCGCGCCATTCGCGTTTGTTGGGACGGTGATCCATTTGCCGGGCTACGAACTGTGCAGGTTGTTTTCGAAATGGTATGCACGCCATGGCGCCGACGATGTGGCCTCAACGGCAAAGGTGTTAGCCGGCGTGGTCTTCATGCCGCTGACGTGGATCATTGCGGCCGCCGTTACATTCTATTTCTGGCGCTCGCCGTGGGTCTTGCTGATCGTTCCGATCGGTTTTCTGTTAGGTTACGCCGCTCTTTATACGTTGGAGGAATTTGCGGAGGCAAGGGGGTGGGCGAAGGCGATCGTAAAATTTCTGACCACGCGCGAAAAGTTCCTGCGGCTCTATGTCGAAAGACGCGAGTTGCAGGAACAAATACGAATGCTTAGAACCTGACCTTTTCAGTTTCCGCGTCGGATGCGCTACGCGATTTGGACCACTCTTCGTTCGATTCGTAAAAATTAACGTCAAAGGTGAGGAGGCTCTTTACAGGTACGCCGTCGAATTCGCTTGGGCCGTCTTCGAATCGAGCGATCGTGCCGATGCCGATAACTTCCGACCCGAGCTCTTTTACAAGATCGACAGTCTCGCGGATCGCGCGGCCGGACCGCAGTATGTC
>JAICPV010000281.1 GCA_025929655.1 Pyrinomonadaceae bacterium | reverse complement strand
TCCAGTCGGGACGCGACGCGAACCGTAACGGAGACGCTGCTGGCGATCGTGCGATCCTCAATCCCGATGGTGACCTGAGCAGGAGCAGCGGCATCGTAGGCCTCACCTTGGTCAACGGTGTCGTAACACAGGTCGCAGTGGGCGGGGCTCCGGACCCGAACGTGCGGGCTTACCTTGCGACGGACCCGACGGCTGGATACATTTCGGCAGGATTTTTTGCCGAAGAGTTTGCGAATGGCGGAGCCGCATTGGCACCTAGAAATTCGCTGCGTACGAACAGCTGGAACAAGACGGACCTAGTTCTTATCAAAAACACCCGTTTTGGCCGCGACGGAAGATTCAACTTCCAGATCGGCGCGGAGATGTTTGATGTTTTCAACCAGCGGATCCGCGAAATCAACGGTGTCGGTGCGAACAACCGAGCATTCGTTCTGGCGGGAAATCCCAATTTCAATAACTATGATATTGGATCTTACGTTGGTAGAACTGTAAGAATGCGTGCGAAGTTCATCTTCTAAGCATTCCAACCTTTGCTTTGAAGCATTTAATGGGCCCGGTGAATTCCGGGCCCTTTTTTGTGCATAGAAACTAACGGTTTTTCTGGTTCTGAGCTATTGCCTGTCACCGCCGGTAAACTAAGTACTAAAGAGAATTAAAGGATGTATCGTGCGAGCTGCGGGATCCGGCTTTTTGAAGCGATTCAAAATTCGTGAATTCGTATTTAAGAATTCGAATTGAAATTCAACTGCATGAATGAACGTTCAAAAACATGAACGCGATTCAAGAACTGAGCAGATGTCCAAGCTTTTCTTTTTTTGTTCGCAGGTAGTGTGCGGCGGGTGGTTCGGTCTCGATCTCGAGGGGAATCCGCTCTGTGATCTCGAGGCCGGCTTCTTCGAGGGCTTTGAGTTTGTCGGGGTTGTTTGAGATGACGCGGACCTTGCAGAGGCCGAGGTCGAAGAGAACTTCGGCGCACTGTTTGTAAACTCGGGCGTCGACCGCGAAACCGAGTTTTTCGTTCGCCTCGACGGTGTCGGCACCTTCGTCCTGAAGTGCGTATGCGCGGATCTTGTTTATGATGCCGATGCCTCGGCCTTCCTGCTGCTGATAGACGATCGCACCGCGGCCGTCGGATTCGATCATTTCCATCGCGGCATGGAGCTGCGGGCCGCAGTCGCATTTGATCGAGCCAAACACGTCGCCGGTAAGACATTGTGAGTGAATGCGGACCAGCGTCGGAACATCGCGTTCCATTTTGCCCTTGAAGAGAACAACGAATTCCTCGTCGCTGGTGAGCGAGCGGTAGCCGGCGATCTTGAAATCGCCGGTCTCGGTCGGCAGATTAGCGGTCGCGACGCGCTCGACGGAAATTTCGCTGGAATTCATCTTACACTCGCGCTTTCCGTCGCCGTTTGTATTTAGATCGTCTGTCACTGCCATTTCCGTAATTATAACGCGTGCGGGTTCGAGAATGTAAATATCGGATCCGCGCACCGTGGGACTTTGGACGCGGGGGTCCAAACGCGATCCGGAGAAGTTCCTGGCTCTATTAAGCAGGGCAGCTTATTTTTTGGGGCTCTCGGTTCGTGGTGTCAGTAAGGCGTCGATGATTGTCTCAAGGCTACCGACAACCGGAGTGTCAAAATGGTCCGCCCCAACGCTCGAAGGTGATGTCGTTTTCTCCGGACGGCGCTGAAAACCGGTGCGTTTTATTCCCAAAACGGTGCGGTTTAAAGCGAAAACGGTACGGTCAAGAGCAAAAAAAGCCCCCGGTTTCTGCCGGAGGCTTCTGGGCACGCTTGCAGCAGCGTTCTCGTTGGGGAAATTATTCTTTCTTATCTTCGTCCGCTTCTTTTTCTTCTTTCTTTTCCTCGTGCGCCAGCACGGCGTTATCCGCGCTTCCGAAGATCTTTTCGAAGAGGCTGCTAAGGACGGCGGAAATTTTTGAAGGTTCCGACGACTCTGACCGCGTCATTATCGGCTCGTCTGCGAATTCGAACTCGAGCCGGACCAGCTCGGCCGTGATATGCCGGCAAAACGAGCAGTCGGCGAGATGTGAAACGACCGGACCTGATTCACGTTCGTTGAGGAGGCCCTCGGAGAACGCCGCGAGCGTATCCTGATCCAGGTGGATCGAAGTTGGCGGAACGTCGGTCCGCGACGAAAGATACGCCGCAAGTATCCCCTGCAATTTCGTCTCTTCACCGGTCATGTTATTTGAATTTGCCATCTTGCGGGCCTAGCCTCTCGAATATCAGACGGACCGAAAGCTCCCGGTTTGCGTAATACCGGAAGATTTATTTATCCGGTTTGCAGCCCCGTGAACAAATTACCCGAGGTCAGATCGCCCGCCGCCAGTTCCATGCACTCCGAAATATCTTCCGCGGAAAACGAATTATTTTCCTTTAGATCTGCCTTGAAAAGCTCCAAAACCCGGGCGTAAGTCTTTTCCAGCCAACGCATTACGGTAGATTCGTGCGTTCGCCCGCCGGCTTCCCGCGTCTGCGTCTTACGCTGGAACCAGCCGCGCAGCGGCGAGCTCTCGTTCTCGCAAAGCTTGGCGATCTCACGGAGCTTGAGATTCTCAACATGGTAATAAAGCAGCAATAGCTTTTCATGTGGGTCAAGCCGATCGAAAGCGTTTCTGATCGCGTTTACCGTGGCTTTTCGATAACGGTCGCGCGAGATTTGTTCGACCATCTCGCTTTCGCCGTCGGTGGGCGGTTTGGCAAACGCTGCGTGAGCTGCGCCCTCTCCCACCGTTTCGGTCATCTCATCGAGGGAGACCTCATCGTGCCCGGCTCGATGCAGATCGACAAGCGAGTGCCAGATAACGGTGCGCAGCCAACCGCGGATCGAGCCTCGTCCACTGTAGGTCGCAAATTTTGAGACACGTTCGCCGTCCACGACGCGGGTACCGTAGAGTTCGACGTAAACCGAATCGATCACTTCCTGAGCGTCGACCTCGGTCTTCGCCAGATGTCTTGCGACGCGTTCCATGTACCCGCGGTGCTGTTGGTCGAACTCCCACCAGGCGCGTTCGTTGCCGTTTGCGCACGCGAGAGCAAGGAAAAGATCGTCCGCCTGTATCTGGTCGAAAAACGCATTCAGTTCGGCGGGCCCGACGCGTTCGGTACTCGCATTCAGGTATTTTTCCGCAGACCTGCTAAGGGATCTGGAAAGGCAGTCTTCAGACACGCCAAAATTTGGCTGGTTAGCAGTACATTTTGCAAATATCTCTGCAATGCGGGTATCACACTCGCGTTGCAAAGCGTCGTCTATTTGCGTCTCGGGCTGCATTTGTTCGCGGCTATTATAAACAAACTTCAGACACTAGCCTAACAATCAGGCGTGAGACTCGAGCGGCGAGGTCCCGGAATCGGAAATATGGAGCTTCTCATCCGAATACTGCAGTTGATAGAGGCGCCAATAAAGCCCACGCATCTGCAGAAGCTCGTTATGCGTGCCTGCTTCACGCAGCTCGCCATGATGCATTACGATTATGCGGTCGCATTTTTGGATCGTCGAAAGCCTGTGAGCGACGACCATTGACGTTCGGCCTTCCATCACGCGTTCGACGGCCTGCTGGATGGTCTGTTCCGTCTCCGTGTCGATAGAGCTCGTCGCTTCGTCGAGAACAAGGATCGCGGGATCGAATGCCAACGCTCGCGCGAACGAGATCAACTGCTTCTGACCTACAGATAATCCAGCTCCGCGCTCACGGACTTTGAAATCATACTGACCGTGCAGCCGTTCGATAAAACCGTCTGCATGCACCTCGCCCGCCGCCCACTTGATCCGTTCGCTTCCGATGTCGTTGTTGCCCAGCCGAATATTCTCGTCGATCGTTCCGCTGAAAAGAAAAACGTCCTGAAGCACGACGGCGAAATTCGACCGCAGATCGTGAAGGTCCCAATCGCGGACATCGACTCCGTCGAGCAAGATCTTTCCTTGTTGAACGTCGTAGAAGCGCATCAGAAGATTCGTGATCGTCGTTTTCCCCGAGCCCGTGTGGCCCACGAGCGCAACGCTCTCACCGATGTTCACCTTGAACGAGACGTCTTTCAGTACCCAGTCGTTCTCCTTGTATGCGAACCAGACATTTTGAAATTCGATCAGCCCTCGCGCGCGTCCTGTGCTTTTCGGTTTCTCCGGGCTTTCTATCTCGATGTCCAGATCGAGAAGGATGAAGATCCGGTGCGATGCG
>JAICPV010000452.1 GCA_025929655.1 Pyrinomonadaceae bacterium | reverse complement strand
GTCAGGAGCTTCAGGCTTCAACTTGTGCAGGAATTCTCTTCGGCTGCCGCGTCACAATGGCATTCGGCATGGGAAAACGATAACGCCGTCACGGATTGGATCCAGGATCGATACATTTATCACGAAGGCTGCGCGGTGTTGTCGGGTGAAAACAAGCTGAAATTATGGGACTCGAGCGCGGGATGTTGGATCGATCCAAAACACACTGTTGGATACGGCTCCGTCCGGGCCGTGCGAATAGCAGCGAGGGAGACAAGCAACGGTTTGGTTTGGGGCGGTCACCCGATCACCACAAATACCTGGATCGAGCTCGACCGCCGCGTCATTTGACGGCAGCCCGTTTGCCTCGAATTCCGATCACTTCTCTTGTCTTTTTTAAGGCGTTTTCGAAAGCGTCCTTATCTGCTTGGGGTGAGCACGGCACCGCACGGTCATCGATGAAGGCGGCCGCTCGGGGTTTGCCTTTCCCCACGTACACATCAACGTAAGGAATCTTGTAACGTTCCAGCCAATCGATGATCCGAATGCGCATTTTTGCCGGGTCGGCCACACGATTGCTATCGGACGATTCATCCTGCGAGCATCTTGAGGTGAAGATCACAATGTCAGCAAACTGCGCCAGAGCGGTGGCGAAATCAAGGGCTCCGGGCAGCGGCACGCCGATATGCTCGTTTCCCTTCCAGCCCTCGTAACGTGCAAGGACCCCGTCGAGATCCAAGCACACGCGAGGCTTTCGTTTCTTTGTCGCCGTCTGTTTCAAAGGCTTCGAATGCGCCTTTTCAGTCTTTTCTTTCTTACGATTCGACTTTGGAAGCGGAGCGGGGTCGGCATTCAGCATGGCCTCGATAGCTTCGCCGCCTTCGAGCCATTCGTTATCTCCCAGCGAATCAAAATTCCAGATCCGCGTGTAATGCTGACGCGTGTGATGGCGTCCGGGCAACCGCAGCCCGTACGGCAAATCGTCCAGATCTACCTCGCGTTTTGGAGGAAATATCTCCGGCTTTCTCGGCAGCCCGAACGATTCCCAATCGGACCTCATTTCATCGGCATAATCGTAAACATCGGCAAGCGGATACTCTTTGTCCAGCAGCACCCAAATGTGATAACCGCCGACGCCGTTGCTGTCCATCAGGATGGGGTCAAAACCCGCGGCGCGCAGCCGCCGGCACCATTCCTGAGCGGCGGCCCAATTTGCTCGAGCGATCTCGTCGGCGTTGATCACGTGCTCGTCATGCATGTCGATATCGATCGCAAACCATTTCGCCGTGGAATGGTCGCTGATGGAGTGCAGGCCGATCAGGTGCGAAACGGCACGGCCGGAAAAATGACGCCGCAGCTTGTTCATCGTGACCATGTCGGTGCCGGCCTTTCTGCGTTCTTTTATCGGCAGCATTACCACGCCGACTTCGCCGTTTTTCAACGTGTATTGGCTCCAAACATCCCGACGGTTAACAAGGCGGTCCATCGCCCACTCTGCCAGTTGGTCGGCGTAGCGCTGCCATTCTTCGGCGATCCACTGCATTCGCCGTTCGTTCGCAGATCCTGCTGATGAACCGTTTCGCATTACGCCACCTTTTCCCAACCACCGACGAAATACTTCTTCGCCATCTCCGTAAATAGCTGACGCGCCGTCTTTTCACTGTTCGCGATCTTGATGTCGCGCTGGAGGGGCTCAACACGGTTAGGACTAAAATCCGTCAAATAAACGACGTAACCCGGATAGTCACCGGTGTCTTCCTTATTGGTTTTCCAAAGCAAAAGTTTTCGGACCATCGATGCCCCGCGCATCGTCTTTTTGTAAACGGTCCGCTCAAGCAGTTTGCTTGGGGATTTTGCTTGCGTTCTCGCCGGCTTGTCCGATTCCGGGATCTTTACCAGATTCGTAAGCTGCCGGATGTTAACGTCTTCCACATTCGCTTCCTTGTCATCCCGGATCCGAACGAATTGCGGCGAGATCACACTAACCAGCGGCATCCGCGACAACGCCTGGTATTTCTTGCCGTCCCAATCTAGAACCATACGTTTTACCGGATCGCCCTTTGAGCTTTCCGGGATCAGATCCAGAAAAGAGATCTCTACGACCGGACCGGGCTCGATCATTTCGTATGCGACGTAATCGTTATTTACCGCGACGTATTCCGAAGGCACGATCCGTTTCCTCAGCTCGTCAAAGATTATCCTGCGGTCTTCTTCCGTAAAGCCGCCGCCCACGCGTGCCGTTTCGTGAAATGTTCCGTCGTCGCGTATCACGGCGACCAGGATGTCGTGAAGCATCGCTTTGCGCTTTTCCGTTCCCTCGGAAAACCCAATGATCGCCGCATCCAGGTTGTGTCGCAGCTTGATCTTGTAATACCCGAGGCTGTCGTGCCGGACGACGATCCCTTCGGAACCCTCACCGATCACCCAGTTGGTAAATACATCCGAGATATCATCAGCTTTGTTTGCAACGACGTGTTCGGCCGCTATAACAAGTTTCCCTTTGCCGAACCATTTATCGAGAAGTTTGAATGTTTCCGACGCTGTCGCGACCTGTTTCCCGTTGTATTCGACGATGTCGAAAACAGCCAGCCCAATGCGCTTGAGATCAGCGACAGTCGCGGGATTCCGAAGTAGTTTAACGATCTCCTGAACCTT
>JAICPV010000109.1 GCA_025929655.1 Pyrinomonadaceae bacterium | reverse complement strand
CTCCATACTGCGATCGGTTCAATCGGGGACCGTGTTATCTCGGCGGACGGGTACCTCATCGCGCGGACAGAACTTGATTCGATGAAAGCCGCGATCGGAAAGCGGATCGATGCATTCCACAGCCGGGAACCGCTTTCGGCCGGACTCCGCCTCGAAACTTTGAGGAAAACCGCTCTTCTCGGAATTCCCGATCCATTGATCAGGATCGCGATCGAGGAACTGATCAAAGAAAAAACAATTTCCGTCGACGGCGATCTCGTGCGGCTCGCTGAACGAAAACATCAACTAAAGCCAGAAGAGTCGAAGGCGAAGGATCACTTTGCGAATGTATTTGCCGCGGCCCGCCTCGAACCGCCGAAGATAGGCGACGTGTTGTCCGGCATTAACACGCTCGTCCCGGCAAAGGCAAGGCAAGTTTTTCAGATTCTGCTTGACGAAGGTTCGATTAAAAAGGTGTCGGAAGACTTTTACTTTTCAGCCAGCGCGCTGATCGAGCTTCAGGAGCGGCTTAAAGTATTTGCCGGCGACTCGGCCGACAGGACGATCGACGTCGCAAAATTCAAAGAACTCTCAGGTGTCTCGCGAAAGTACGCGATCCCGCTGCTTGAATATTTCGACCGCGAAAAGATTACCGTCCGCAGCGGCGACAAACGGATCATTTTGTAGGTTGGACTGCAAGCCTTTCCTATGAAAGGCGACAAGCACTGCCTTCCGTACCCGAAAATGAAAAAGTTCCTCACAGTCGAATGGCGCGACCTGGTCCTAAGATCATTTCACGCAAACCCGCAAAGGTCGCAAAGGACAAGCCCGGATCGACGAATTTCACTTTGCGTTCTTAGCGTCTTTGCGTGAAACTTTTCCCGGATGATCATTGGAATCGTAGCCATCGCAAAAAATTATGCCATCGGCAAAGACGGCAAGCTGCCGTGGCATTATTCGGCAGATCTGAAACATTTCAAAGCAACGACGATGGGCGGTGCTCTCGTGATGGGCTCGAATACATATCGTTCGATCGGTAAGCCTTTGCCGGGGCGTTTAAATATCGTTCTGAGCCGATCGGCGCAGATCGATACTGCCAGCGATCTGATCTTCCTGCGGAGCGAAAAAGAAGCGATCGACCTGACGAAGTTTCTAAACTGCGATCTTTTCGTCATTGGCGGTGCAAAAACCTTTGCCGAATTCACTGATCACGTCGATGCCTGGATCGTCACCCATGTGCCGGTAGAAGTTGCGGACGCTGACGTTTTTATGCCAACCGACTTTTTGGATGGATTTGAGTCGGTCGAAAATCGTGATATTGGCGAGAGCCTCGTCGTCGAAACGCTTCGCCGCGCAACATAGTTGGGGTAGAATGTTCGCGCAAAGGAGACGATCGATATGATGGGCGGACGAAGCTGGGACGATTGGATCGAGGAATATTCGCACGGCCATGAGCATCCGGTAAACCGTTTGATGCACAGCTTCGGTATCCCGATGATCGCGCTTTCGGTCCTTATGGTGCCTTTTTGCTTTTTCTTCAGCGGCGTTTGGATCTGGGCGGCCGCACTGTTCCTCATCGGCTGGATACTCCAATTCGTAGGCCATTGCTTCGAAGGCAAGCCGCCGGAGTTTTTTAAAGATTATAGATTTCTGTTCGTCGGGCTGCGATGGTGGTTCAAGAAGATCGTTGGGGTCGGCGCCGATCCCTCGGGCATGGACAGGTGATCGCCGGAACTTTGTTCGAATTTAGCTGATAGCTGTTAGCGGAAAGCTGGCAGCTTTTTTTTCACATGCACAGCGAACTCATTTTGGGATTGGATATCGGTTCGTCCAGCATACGCGGCGCGCTTTTCGATATTCGCGGCGGGCTTGTTCCAAATACGCTTTATCGTTGTGAACGGAATTTTACGACGTCCGATCACAGCGGTGCCGAGATCGAAGCTGAAGCGGCATTCGAGCGGATCGTCTCCGTAATGGATGGGGTTCTCGAGCGGTCGACCGATGTGAAAGGCGAGATCAAAGGCGTAGCGTCCTGTACATTCTGGCACAGCCTTTTAGGGATCGGCGGTAAAGGCGAGCCGACCACGCCCGTTTATGGCTGGGCCGACAATCGCAGCGGAAAATATGTTGATGAATTAAGAAACCGATTCAGGGAAACGAGTGTGCATGATCGGACCGGTGCACGCTTTCATTCGAGCTTTTGGCCGGCTAAACTGCTTTGGCTCAAAAACGAGTTTCCGGATTTTTGGGATCGCACCGATCGCTGGATCTCGTTCGCTGATTTCGTCAAGATGCGGCTTTGCGTGCCCCAGAACAGCGAACGCGATCGGCGGGTTTTCACGAGCGTGGCCATGGCTTCGGCGACCGGTTTGTACAACATTCGCAAAGACGGTTGGGACGAGGAGCTGATGAAGTTTCTTGAGATCGCACGCGCAAAACTGCCAGTAACGGAAACATTTCCGCTTCGGTTCAAGAAACAGTTTGTCAAAAGCCGTCCGCGCCTCTCCGACGCGACTTTTCATCCCTCGATCGGGGACGGATCGGCGGGCAATATCGGGTCCGGATGCGTGAATAAAAGGTCAGCGGCATTAAATCTCGGCACGTCAGGCGCATTGCGAATGATGTATAAAGGGCCGCCGCCGAAGAAGATTCCAAGCGGCTTATGGTGCTATCTTCTGGACAATAAAAGGTCGATTGTCGGCGGTGCACTCAGTGACGGCGGAGGGGTTTATGCCTACCTGAAGAAAACGCTGAATGTCGAGCTTGCGGACGAAGAGATCGGCGAAGAGATCGCGCGCCGCGGTGCCGATGCGCACGGCTTGACCGTAATGCCGTTTTTTTTCGGTGAAAGAAGCACGGGCTATAACGAAAACGCACGCGGTCACATTCTCGGTCTAAACCCCTCCCACGACGCGATCGATATTCTCCAGGCCGCGATGGAATCGGTGGCGTTTCGCTTTGCTGAGATTCTCGGTGATCTAATAGAGGTCTCCAAGATTGAGGAGATCGTTGTTTCCGGCGGCGCGATCGCCGCCTCGCCCGTCTGGACGCAGATCATTGCAGACGTGCTTGGACGCGAACTAATCGTATCGGACGAGCCGGAAGCATCTTTGCGAGGCGCGGTTTTGCTTGCGCTGGAAAGTCTTGGCAAAATAGATTCCATCGACAGCTTTCCGTACGAGAAAAATAGACTCGCGTTTCATCCGAAATGCCACGAGATCTATAAAACAGCCCGAAAACGGCACATTTCCGCCTATCAAAAACTTTTCAAAGACCAAAAATGAGCACAGCGACCCAGATGCAGCCGACCTCCGATCTCGACACTCTTTCCATCAACACCATCCGCACGCTTTCGCTTGACGCGGTGCAGAAGGCGAATTCCGGGCATCCGGGCTTGCCGCTCGGCATGGCACCCGCGGCAGACGTGCTTTGGACAAAATTTCTCCGCCACAATCCGAAAAATCCGAAGTGGTTCAATCGCGACCGGTTTCTTTTGTCGGCAGGCCATGGCTCGATGTTGATATATTCGCTACTTCATTTAACGGGCTACGATCTTCCGCTGTCTGAATTGAAGAATTTCCGCCAGCTTCATTCGAAAACGCCGGGGCATCCGGAAAATGTTTTGACGCCGGGAGTCGAGATCACGACAGGCCCGCTCGGACAAGGTTTCGCTAACGGCATCGGGATGGGCATCGCCCAGAAGCATTTGCAGGCGTTGTTCAATCGGCCGGGCCACAAGGTGATCGATCATTTCATCTACTGCATCTGCTCGGACGGCGACCTGATGGAAGGCGTCAGCTACGAATCCGCGTCGCTCGCCGGGCACCTTGGTCTTGATAATCTTATTTATCTCTACGACGACAACCAGGTGACGATCGACGGCCCGACTTCGCTGGCCTTTTCGGAAGATGTGACAAAGCGTTTCGAGGCTGTCGGATGGGAAGTGACCGAAGTTGAAGACGGAAACGATCTATTGGCGATCGAAAATGCTATCCGAAATGCACAGTCTTCGACAGGTAAACCTAAATTGATCCGTATCAAGACCATCATCGGTTTCGGAATGCCGAAACAGGGCACGAATAAGGCACATTCGGACGCGCCCGGCGGCGATGCCGTGAAGGAAACAAAACGAAATCTCGGTTGGCCAGAGAATAAAGATTTCTTTATTCCGAAAGAAGCGTTGTCGCATTTCCGCAGCGCTTTGAAAACCGGGCCGAAGCTCGAAAAGGAATGGGAAGCCGCCGTTAAGAAATACGCGAAAGCGTTTCCCGAACTCGGCAAGACCTTACGTGAAACGCGTAGTGGCCAATTGCCTGATGGTTGGGAAGATGCGTTGCCGAAATTCGACGACGTCGAAGCGAAGGCCACGCGCGCATACAGCGGCGAGGTGATCAACGCGATCGCGGACAAGATCCCGCAGCTCATCGGCGGCTCCGCGGATCTTACGCCTTCGAACAACACGCAGATCAAAACATCCTCGAATTTCGAAGCCGGCCGCTACGCAAACCGCAACATCCATTTCGGCATCCGCGAGCACGCGATGGGCTCAACGATGAACGGCATGGCTCTTTACGGCAGCGTGATCCCATTCGGCGGCACGTTCCAGACGTTTTCCGATTACATGCGGCCGGCGATACGCCTCGCTGCCTTGTCGCACATCCAAGTCGTGTTCGTTTTCACGCACGACTCCATCGGCCGTGGGGAAGACGGGCCGACCCATCAATCGGTCGAGCATCTCGCCGCGCTTCGTGCCATACCGAATCTCGCGCTTATTCGTCCATGCGATGCGCATGAGGTACGAGAAGCATGGCGTGCGGCTCTTGTGCGGACGAATGGCCCAACCGCCTTCGCACTTTCGCGCCAGAAGGTCGCGCTGATCGACCGCAACGAATTCGCCGACGCCCGCGGTCTGCATCGGGGCGCGTATATTCTCGCCGAAGCCGAGGCAAAAAATGGCCGTTCGGCAAAACCGAAACTCATCCTGATCGCCACCGGCTCCGAAGTCGGCCTCGCGATGGAGGCCCGCGAAAAATTGCAAAAAGCCGGAACACCTACTCGCGTCGTCTCGATGCCCTGTTGGGAGTTTTTCGACGCGCAGCCAGCGAAATATCGCGAATCCGTACTGCCCTCAAATGTGAAGGCCCGCCTCGCTATCGAAGCCGGTGTCTCGCTCGGCTGGGCGAAATACGTCGGCGATCATGGCGACACCCTCACAGTCGACCGCTTCGGCGCTTCGGCCCCCGCGGAAGACGTGTTACGCGATTACGGCTTCACCGTAGAGAATGTTGTAAAAAAAGCAAAGAAGCTTCTTTGATATAAAATCCTTGTTTTACACACATGTTTGTGTAATGCTTTACACATGGCAACTAATTTAGCTATAGACGATCGACTTATTGAAGAGGCCCGGAAGGCCGGCGGCCACCGAACAAAAAAAGCAACGGTCACCGAGGCTTTGGAGGAATACATTCGGCGCCGGAAACAAACTAAGATTCTTAACCTCTTCGGCAAGGTCGACTTCGATCCGGATTACGACCATAAGCAACAACGAAGTCGCACATGAACGTGCTAGTCGATACTTCGGTATGGTCGCTGGCTTTGCGCCGAACCGGCGTCGTTGGCGATCCGGCCAAAATAGAACTAGAACAACTTGTTGAGGACGGCCGGGCTGCTATCATCGGCCCGATCCGACAGGAGATTCTGTCGGGCATTCGAACGGCAACTCAGTTTGAACTCCTTCGCAACCACCTCCGGGCGTTTCCCGATATCCTGTTAACTGTCGAAGACTATGAGCAGGGTGCTCGTTTTTTTAACTCATGCCGGTCGAGGGGCATTCAGGGATCCAACACAGATTTTTTGATTTGCGCGGTGGCTGCCCGCCTCCGAATACCGATACTTTCGACCGATGCCGATTTTCGACAGTACGCCGGAGTTCTGCCGATCAAGGTTCACCGATACTGAATAGTCTATGGCCGCGAACCAACTTCAGAACATCAAAACACCTTCCCTGTTGCTTGAACACGAACGAGTTCGACGAAATTCTAAGCGGATGACCAAGTTTGCAATGCGGAACATCGTTCGTCTGCGGCCGCATGTTAAGACCCACAAATGTATCGAGGTCGCCCGGATACAGACCGAGGGACATGACGGGGCGATCACGGTTTCGACGCTTGCCGAGGCCCGTGCGTTTGCGGAGCATGGCTTTGACGACATCACGTATGCGGTGCCCGTCGAGCATGGAAAATTTGATGATGCGATCGAGATATTAAGGAGCGGCGTGAAGTTGAACTTGCTGACCGACGATGCAGATACCGTAAAGAAACTGGATGAGGTTTCGGGCCGAGCGGGTGTGAAGTTTGACCTATTTCTAAAGATCGACTGCGGAACGCACCGCGTCGGTGTCGAGCCGGATACTAAAGAGGCTATCGAAATACCGCGTCTTATTTCCGACGCAAAAAACCTCAACTTCGCGGGCATTCTCACGCACGCGGGACATTCGTACGACGTCAGAACGAATGAGCAGATCCTCGAGGTCGCACGCCATGAACGTGATTCCATGGTCGCATTGGCGGAGAGATTGAGAAGCCAGGGCATCGAGGTTCCGACCGTAAGCATCGGCTCGACCCCGACGATGTCCCTGATAGATGATCTGAAAGGGATCGACGAGATCCGCCCGGGTAATTACATTTTCTTTGATAACTTTCAGGCGACGATCGGGAGCTGCACGTTCGAAGACACGGCATTGACCGTCCTCGCAGCCGTTATTCACAAGAGCGCAAAAAAGCTGGTAATTGATGCGGGAGCAATCGCACTTTCCAAGGACCGCGGGCCGGTTGGGCTCGATCCCGACTGCGGCTATGGACGCGTCCTCGACCTGGATGGAACCGATACCGGGATGCGCGTGACGGCAATGTCGCAGGAGCACGGATCGGTCACCGGTGAAGGTATAGAAAAATTTAAGGTCGGAGATCGCGTTCGAATACTCGCCTACCACTCCTGACTGACGGCCGCCCAGCATTCGCATGACCACGTCGTTGAAAACGGCGAGATCGTCGACCGGTGGGAAATACACCGTGGCTGGTGAGGTGTT
>JAICPV010000075.1 GCA_025929655.1 Pyrinomonadaceae bacterium | reverse complement strand
CCTCGAAATACCGCGACCATCAAGCCGAATATCATCATCATCGCGGCGATAACCTGCCCGCAACGGCCGGTCAGGATCGTTGCCTCGCCGAGGTCTTTGCCCGAACGCCAGAGATACGCGCGTAGGACGCGGCCGCCATCGAGCGGGTAGCCGGGAAATAGATTGAATACGGCGAGCAGGAAATTCCCGATCGCCAGCGTCGCGGACAAAATAACGAGAATGTCCAATTCGATCGATGTCGCGACACTCGCGGCGATCGCGAAAAAGACCGCCAGGACGAATGAAGCTGCCGGGCCCGCGATCGCCACGCGAAATTCCGCGCGCGGCGTTTCGGGCTCGCTTCGAAAGCGCGTTAGACCGCCGAATGGATGAAGCACGATCTCGACGACATGCAGCCCTTCCATTTTCGCGACCGCCGCGTGGGCATATTCGTGCAGGAATATCGATGCGAAGAATACGATGGTTGTGGCGAGGCCGAAGAGCGCGGCTCCGATCTGGGTGCCGACAAAGGGAGCAAGACTAGCGGCGATGATCGCCGTCATCAGCGTAAGAACGAATAGCCAGCGCAGGTCCGCGCGCACCGGTATGCCGGACACGCGCATCAGCACAAATTGTCGCTTTAAACTTTCCACGAAAACCAACAGGGAAAAAACGCTTTTGAGGATAACAAATCGCCCTTGGCGGCCGCCTGTGCAAAAAAGGCCTCTCAATGCGAGAAGCCTTTCCGTCTTTCACCTTTGCACCGAACTACCATGAGCCGACCAATCTCGGATTCGCTTTCTTCTTCAAAAGCTTCCTAAGTTTCAAACGAGCTTTGTGAAGCTGCGATTTCGATGTGCCGACGGAGCAGCCCAGGATGCGTGCAACCTCTTCATGCTCGAACCCCTCGACGTCGTGCAGAACGAAAACATTCTTGTATCCCTGCGGCAACTGGTCGATGGCATTTTCAAGGGCGATCTTGTCGACGACCGGCATTTTGTCCGGATTGCCCGTTCCTGCTACCACCTGGTCCGGCGTAATGCCCTCTTCGGTCGTTTTTTCATACTTCACATTCCGCTTGCGGAAGTGCATCAGCACCTGATTGACCGTCATCCGGTGCAGCCATGTCGTGAACGCCGAATCACCGCGGAAGCTGCCGACCTTACGGTATAACTGGATGAAGACATCTTGTGTAAGGTCTTCGGCTTCATACGCGTTCTGCAGCATTCGCAAACAGATCGAATAAACCCTTCTGTGATGGCGCTGATAGATCTCTTCGAAAGCCGCCATATCGCCCTTAGCGGCTGCCTGCGTCAATTCAAAATCGGTCGCAGTAACTGTCGAGATCATCTTTTTGACTTCCGAAGGAGATTTAGCCTTCGAAAGACCATTGCCCTTTTGTATAACCGGATAATCTAAAGTTTCGCTAGTCATTGCTTTGTCCCCCCTCGGACGCAATATGTAGTCTCAAACACCGTGCCACAATTGAAGAACTAAGTATTAGACTGAAATTTGCACCTTTTGTTCCGAAAATACGGGCATATATGTGTTTTCGTAGAACATCCAAGCTTGGATTCGACACTTTCGATGACTGCTTTAAATCAGTTTTGCACTAAATCGTGTAGCATTTAGGACATGTTTTGCAGTGAATCGGAACAGGTGTTAACATCCCCGACAGCCCATTTTTCATCTAAGTTCGATGTCTTCATTGTTCTCCAAACCCCTTATATTATTGTTCGCAATGGCCGCCTTGGGCTGTACGCTTAGTTACAGTGCCTTGGGACAGCAAAACGGTTACAAAAGCCAGGAAATATCGGAAGATGACGGCATTCCCGTACTGTTAAAACACCTGCCGGACTGGGAAAATGTCCGTTCGCAGGCTGTATTCATTCAGGACAAGAATGCGTTAAATAATGCTGTCGGCAACCATCCGATCTTGAATTCGGTAGAGTTTTCGGGCGGAACTGAGGCTGTTTCGGCCGCTTACCCGGCCGGAAAACTGCTAATAATCGAATACACCACTCCGCAAGCAGCCGCTGATGCGAACAGCAAATTCAAGGGAGAAATAGAACAGCCGGGAAACTTAAATATTTCGAACGGCGAACCGTTATCGGTTGAATACCGGCGTGTAGGGAATTACAGCGTGTTCGTATTTCATTCCGGCGACCCCACAGCAGCCGCGGCTCTGATCGATCAGGTCAAATACGAAAAGCACGTCCAATGGCTTGGCGAGGATCCGTTCTTGCTGCAGAAACTCGAACGCTATTTCGCCGAAACGGGCCGCGATGTTGCGATCTCGACGGTCCTCTGGATCGCGCTGATCTTCGCAATTACTATTGCGACCGGAATTGCGGCCGGTTTCATGTATTTTCAGTACCGCGAATCGCAGCGCGCGGGCATGACCGCTTTCACAGACGCCGGCGGCATGACGCGGTTGAACCTCGACGACCTCTCCGAACCGCTCCCATAGGTTTTTTTGCAGAAGCCTGACCGTAAGGGAGGGCTAAACTAGCAACGTCCTCTTACGGTCAGGCTTCTGCTCTCATCGAGGTAGTGCCTCGATCAGGCGATCGATATCCTCTGTATTGTTATAAAAATGAGGCGCGATGCGCAGGCGGTCGCCGCGTGGGCTGACGATTATGTTCTCGCTTTGCAGGTTTTTCGCGATCTCGTTGCAGTGGATCCGGTTCGAATGCTGAACGCAGACTATGCCAGATTTCTCCCCGGGCAAGCGCGAGCTTAGTATGTTGTAGTTCTTCCCTGCCAGGCTGTCGCAAAGCAGGTCGGTGAGATCGAGCAAATATGAATCGATCTTTTCCAAACCAGTTTCTATCAATAGTTTCAAGCTTTGCTCCAAGCCGTAAAACAACGATGAAGCCCCGGTGCCGCTTTCGTACGCGAGCGCATTCGGTTTGAAAGGCTGTTCGCGATCAGCAAAATCCCACGGCGTTTCGACGCTGATCCACCCGACCAGCGACGGCTCAAGCATCTCGCGTGCCCGGTCCGAAACGTACAGCATACCGCAGCCTTCAGGAGCGCACAGCCATTTGTGGCTTGCCCCGGAAGCGATATCGACGAACTGTGAGGGAAGATCGAACCCCTTCGCTCCAAGCGCCTGAATGATATCAACGGCGAACAGCGCATCGACACCTCTTGCTGCTTTTCCAATGCGTTCCAAATCGGCTTGAAAGCCCGATGCATACTGCACGGCGCTGATCGCGGCAACACGCGTGTTGGAATCGATGAGCCCGATAAATTCGTCGAGATCGATGCGGCCGTCGCGTTCGGGGCAGAGTCGCAGCTCGACATCGTAACGGTCGCGGGCCATCCGCCACGGGTAGAAATTCGCCGGGAATTCACCCTCAAAGCTGACGATATTGTCGCCCAGTTTCCAACCGATACCGTTCGCGATCGCAGCAAAACCGTCGGACGTGTTGCGCATGAATGCGACCTGTTCGGGTTGAACATTCAACATTCGCGCGAGCAAGGCGCGGGCGCGGTTTTTTGTGTCGATCCAATCAGCGTAATGTTCGCTGCCATGACCCGCCACGTCGTTGAGCTGCGAATTTACGGCATCCACCGCTGCTTTTGGAATGGGCGAAACTGCGGCGCTGTTGAGATAGATGTATTTCTCCAGTGCCGCGAATTGAGATCGGATCTCATGGTTCATACGAAAATTTCTTTGACAAGAACACGCCCGAAAGCTAATTATTATCTAAGGTTGTGCAGCCAACTGCACTGCCAGACGCGCTCATCCAAACTAACCCGATTATGTTCGATTTCCGCAAGGATAAACAAATCAGCTTCGATCCGCACCATATGGACGATCACGGCATTGACGTGATCCATCCGCGTCGCGAATCGAAGCGCGGCATATGGATCGAGGGCTTGCGCCTCTTCCGCGACATCTTTTTGATCGTGGTGGTATTTATTTTGATAGGCGTATTCGCCGTGCAGCCTGTCGTGGTCGAAGGAACTTCGATGGTGCCGCAGCTCCAGGACGGCGAGAGGCTGCTCGTCAACAAGCTCGTTTATTACAAGATCGATTCGGTAAGCTGGGGGCACATCGAACGCGGCGACATCGTCGTTTTCTGGTATCCGAAAGAGCCGGATAAAAGCTACGTCAAACGAGTGATCGGTATGCCGGGCGAAACCGTCGAGGTCCGCGACGGAAAAGTGTATATCGACGGGACGGAATTAAAAGAAGATTACCTCGACACCGAGCACAACCAAGCGCTTCCCACCTGGCCGGCGAAACGGATCGAAGACCATTACTATTTCGTAATGGGCGACAACCGCGACAATTCGTCCGATTCACGTTATTGGGGCCTGGTTCCTGAAAAATACATCTACGGCAAGGCATTCTTCCGTTACTGGAAACCGCAGGACATGGGTTTCCTCGAACACGGGCGATACGAAAACATGCCCGAACCTCCGCTAAAAGACCTCCGCGCGGAAGATCAATAAGTTATCTCACCGCCGAGACGCATAGGAAGAAGTTAGGCCCGCGAATTGAAGCTGGTATCACGGATCAGTTGCGCTCTTCATTTGCGTTCGTTCGCGGGCAAAATCATTCTTGCTTTCTCTGCGTCTCGGCGTCTCTGCGGTAAAATAAATCCGTGACTAATGCGATTTTGGTTCTCGAAGACGGGCGCACCTTTCAAGGTGCGTCCTTCGGCGCTGAGGGCGAGACGTTCGGCGAGATGGTTTTCAACACCTCGATGGCTGGGTATCAGGAGATCCTGACCGACCCTAGCTACGCCGGGCAGATCGTCTGCATGACTTATCCCCTGATCGGGAACTACGGCGTCAACGACGACGATGTAGAATCACGCCGTCCGTGGGTTGAGGGGTTCGTAGTTCGCGAAGCGAGCCGTATCGTATCCAACTGGCGTTCTACCGATTCTCTCGACTCATACCTAAAGAAAAACAGTATCGTTGGCATCGAGCACATCGACACCCGCGCGCTTGTCAGGCACATCCGCGACAAAGGAGCGATGCGTGCCGGAATTTCATCTGTGGAAAGCGATCCAAAAGCTTTGCTTGAAAACGTTCTGTCCTCGCCTGAAATGCAGAACCGCGAACTGGCGAGCAAGGTCACTGTTTCCAAGCAGTTCGCATACCAGGCGGAAATCCCGATGCAATCGGGAATAGCGCATGTGTCCTCCGATACTCCTAAATTCCATATCGTGGCCTTCGACTTTGGCGTCAAAACCAACTCGTTGAGAGAATTCGCAAGATTCGGCTGTCGTGTCACGGTAGTCCCTGCCGACACGCCGGCGAGCGACGTGATGGCGCTGGAACCCGACGGCATTTTTCTTTCTAACGGACCTGGCGATCCGGCATCGATGAAAACCGTGATCGAGGAGATCAAAAAGCTTGCGGAAACGCAGACGCCGATGTTCGGCATATGCCTTGGGCATCAACTGATCGGATCCGCATTTGGCGGAGAAACCTACAAACTCAAGTTCGGCCACCGCGGCGGCAACCAGCCGATCAAGGACCTGACCACCGGGAAGATCGAGATCACGTCGCATAATCACGGCTTCGCGATCGACGCCGAATCGCTCCCGCCCGAAGTAGAGGTCACTCACTTAAACCTAAACGACCAGACCGTCGCCGGCCTACGGCACAAAACCCTTCCGGTTTTCTCCGTCCAATATCACCCCGAATCCGCACCAGGGCCACACGATTCGGAATATCTTTTTGAGCGCTTTATTGCACTGATGCAAACGAACGCGTGAAGCCGTTATTTTGCGCTGTTCAGCAGTAACACGTTATTAACCGAAACGCCCTTCTCGTAAAAGAGCCGACGGCCTTCCGGCGAGATCGCGAGACGGAACATATTTTCGTTCGGAAGATCACGGACCAGTTTTGCGTCGACAGAGTCGACCGAGATCCTCCATATCGCGGATCCTGAGCCGTCGCGCGACAGGGCGAAAAGCTCGCTGCTGTTCTTCAGCCATTCGTGCATGAGGTCGTTCTTTCGGTCAGGGAATTGGCGGATCACGTCCCCATTCTCGGCGTTAAGGATAGTCAATACCGGTTGGCCGCCTTCGGGTGCGGGGTAATAGCATGCGATCTTCTTCCCGTCAGGTGAGAGGCGGGGTTGAAGCGTTGTCCTGTTTGTGATCCTTACCTGGTTCCTGCCGTCCGGATCGGCCCGCCATAGATGCTGCGAAAAGATGCTGTCCGCCCGAGCCGTGTAATAGATCGATCGGCCGTCTGACGATGCGGTCACGGAAAACACATCGCTTCCATCTGTAAGCTTCTCGGCCTCGGTGCCGTCCGTTTTGCTGCGCCACACGCTCATTTGGCCGGAGCGATTCGAAAGGAAATAAAGATATTTCCCGTCACCGGAAACCCGCGGCTGCAGATCGGCGAATCTGTCGGCAGTAAGCCTTTTTTTATCACTGCCGTCGGTGCGAACGGACCAAATGTCCGCGTTCCCGTTCTCGGTCGTCGAATAGAAGATCCGGCCGTCGGTCGCCCAATCCGCTCCGAGCGGCAAAAGGCTTTGATCCCCGGCTTTTGTGACTATAGCCTGTTCCTTCGAAAGATCGTCCACCGGGGCCACCAAGAAGCTCGTGATCTTGTCGGACCTGACCGCGACGATCGAACTACCGTCTTCAGTAACGCTGATCCCGAAAACGCCATTGACGCCAGCTTCGAGCAGCCGCGCCTTCCCGTCCGGGACCGAAACGAACCAGACCTCATCCGTCAGGTCCGGCGACATCGCTCCGTAGCCGACCACCGCGACACCGCTGCCGTCCGCCAGCCACGCCGCCTGACCGATCCACAACCAAGGCTGCACCGCTAGAGATCTTTGGGAGCCGCTCTCCACATCGATAAGTAGAAGCTCCATCGGGCGACGCAGATCGGCTTTGGAACGCACTGCGGAGACTACCGACCGCCCGTCCGGCGAGATGGCCGCATTCAGAAATGCTTCGTCGAGCTTTCGCGACGAAACGATCCTTTCGTTCTTACCTTCGAGATCGGCGATCACGAGTTCCGTGCTGCCTTGGTCCGGTCGTCGCCGAACAAACGACATCTTTTCGGACTTCGAAAGCGAAACCGGACTGTCAATATCCCTTATGACCAACTGCGCCGGGCCGCCCAGGCTCGAAACGCGGTACAACTCTCCAATGCGTCCGCCGCCGGCGCTATCGCGGTAAACGGCGTAGAAAATATAATGACTGTCCGGTGAGAATGAAGCTCCGATAATGCGCCCAATGGTACGGGGAACGACCTCGATCGGATCGGTTTCGTTAACGTGCCGTATCAGGACGCGCTGCGCATCTCCACTCGTCTCTATAAGCGAAAGGAATTTGCCGTCGGGTGAAATGGCCGCAGAGCGAATATTGCTGTCCGAAAGAATACTCGTTGTCCGAATTTCCCGAAACTTTGCATCGACGAACGAAAGCGGCCTGCTGAGAGACCATGCCAGGACTGCCGCGCCGACCAGGAGAACGCCCAATGCGGCTGCGGCAAATAACGTTTGGTTTTTGTTGTCGCGTTCGGGTTTCGATGCCGTTCTTGCGGTTACGTTTGTTTGCGGATCAGAAACCTGCTCCAGGATCGCGGTTGGAACCGTTCTTCCAATTCCGTTCGAAAAGCCCAACGAACCGTTCAGTTTTTGAAGCGGTGCGACGAACCTGTAGCCCCGCCGCGGCACTGTCGCGATGAACTTCTTTCCGCTCTCGAAGGATGCCAGTGTCTTCCGAAGCGTCAGGATGTTCTGCGAAAGGGTCGATTCTTCGACAAACGTGTCTGCCCAAACCGCGTCGAGCAGTTCGCTTTTTTCGACTACCTCGCCTGAGTTGCGCACAAGCACCAACAGCGTTTCGAATGCCTTTGGCGTCAGCGAGACCAACTGATCGTGATGCCACAGGCTCTTCCGCCGGGGATCGAGTCGAAAATTTTCGAACTCGTATATGTATGGCGCCTTTTCCGTCACAACAACAATTTGAGAAATCTTTGAGAACTATTTCAAGACTTACCTGCGAAGCTAACTATAAACTCCCGACTGATTCGGCCAAAAGCCCAATTTCGTCTGCGTGCTTCGAACTGCTTAGCGGATGCCCTGCCGAAAGGTTCGGTTGCACCAGAGAGGGGAGTATGAAGTTTATCATCGGAATTCTTTTATTTGTGTTTATCGGCGTGCCCATCGACGTTCGATCACAGTCCTCGAATGACATCGCAGCAATTAGATCGATCGAAGAGACGTTCCGGACCGCGTGGCTGAAGAACGACGAGAAGAAGATCATGTCGCTATTCACGCCTGACGCGGCGTTGTACCCCGGAAGCGGTGAGCCGTTAAAAGGCATCGATGCGCTTCGCAAATACTGGTTCGGGCCGTCGAACGTCGTCACTGCGATCGACCGTTTCGAAGTGAATATCGCGGACGT
>JAICPV010000095.1 GCA_025929655.1 Pyrinomonadaceae bacterium | reverse complement strand
TAGCGAGCGATGAAGCAACAGGTTCTCCGACTGCGTGAGACCCATGAGACAGTCAAGCGAACGAAGACCAGCTGACGGATCTGTGATGACAAAGCTGAATGATGGTGTTGTTGAATAGGGTGATTGAATACCTTCAGTGCTTCCCCGTCCCTGGAAAAATAAAGACGGCCGTCCGTTAAGACGCCGTCGCAGTCCATTAGCAACAACCTTATTTTTCCAGGAATCTCGTACAATGGAGGCCTATCGAACTTCGAAAATATCCACGCCGTAAAGTTTCCAACCCGCGCCGCTTCGCACCAGGCGGTAAACTGCCATTCCGGTTTCGTTCTCGCGGTTCAGCAAGCGGACAGACATCTGAGTTTCAACCAAAACAGTATTCGGATCCAAACGGTCCGCGTGAACCGGCGTCGTCTTCCATTCGGTCGTTTGACCGGCAACGCCGGAAATAAAACGCGCCGCTTCACCGGGGACCGCTAGCGTTTCAAGATCGGTCTTTTTGTTTGCGACCGCCGCCCGATCGAAGTTTGCGAAAAACGCTTTGATGTCCTCGGGGACCACGGAAGCGGGGGCGAGTCTGTTTCTTAAAATTCTTGCGGCTAGGCTCGCACCGTACTCGGCGTCCGCCCTGATCGCATTTTCCGCAAATTTCAGTGCTTGCGTGTTTTGGTTAGCTCGAGCAGCGGTTTCGGCTAAGCCTAGATTGCCCCAGGCCAAGGTCCGTGCGGTCGGCAGCTTTTCATCGAGCGCCGTTTTAAACTCTCGTTCGGCATCGCTGTTGCGGTTGAGTCCAAGAAGTGCGCGGGCGTAAAGTATTCGGACGTCATCGTAATTCGGAAAATCGCGCAAGGCAATTCGCGCCGCCGCTTCGGCACCGTTAAAGTCCTGTTTGTCGAAGGCACGTTTTACCGACAGCAGCGGATCGCTTTCAGAGGCTTCCCTCGGAGCCACATCGTCCGAATAGTCGGTCTGCGGATAAAGCTTTTCGGAATCGATCTCGAGCCGTGTGACTTTTTGAGGCGTTTTGAAGGTGATCTCGCTAATGCTCGTCGCCCGAATGGTCGTGGGTGCCGACATCTTCTCGCCGTTTACGAGCGTAGCGGTTACGTTTACCGTCACGTCCGTCGAGCCGGTGTTTCGCAATGCGGCGGCCGTTTCGCCCGCCCTCTGCTGCGGTAAGCCGATCATAAGATTCGTGTCCGTCGACTTATCGAACATCGCGTCGAGAAAATCCTTCTGATCCGCAAAAGCCGCTCGAACCTCGGAAAGCGTTAAGCTCTTGTCCTGCGTTTCTGCGCGGAGCCGTTTGTAAAATTCCTCCGCACCTGTCTTTCTGGAAAGGAGCCGCCAGATCATCGCGCCTTTATTTACGACCGCCGAATAATAAAAATCGTCCAAAGGCGCCGTTTGCGTCAATGGAGCGTCACGCTGCGAGACGATCGAATAAGCGATGCGTTGACGCAGGCGCTCCACGTCGGACGCGCCCTTTCCAAACTTGTTCTCAATAAAGTTTGTTGCAAGAAACCGCGGGAGTCCTTCGCGTAAGACTCCGTTACCGTCGCCGGCAATTCGTATCGCGTCCGCAGCCCAAAGCTTCGCGACCGCATCCGCGACGTTCATCGCAGTCGCGGAATCGAGCTTTGCGCGGCGCAGAACAGCTTCATCGAAAAGTATCGTCCCGCCGGACGAAAACCCGCCGCCCCGTTTCACAGCCACTAGCTTAAGCGGCGCGTCCGTCGCATTTCCGAGCGCAGATCCGAAATATGTCCGGGCGTCGGATGCCAATGTTGCAAGTTCGGAGGCGCGCGATTTCGCTTCCGCGTCGGAATCGCGCGGAACGTAAACGTCTACTCCAGCGTTCGTTGTTTTTTCCCAATTTCCTGCTGCCAAGAACGGCTGAACGAAAAGTTTCTGATCGAATGCTCCGCCCGCATCCGTTCCCGAAGCGATGACCGTCTGCCCGCCCGCCACCTGGATCCGCGTCGGAGCGTAATCGGCCCCGCGAGCGAAGTACCAACTGTTCGGCGTCGGATACCAAAATGACAGCGGCAACAATTGCGATCCCGCCGGCGAAAGCGAAGCCAGCCCGGAATTGTCCTTCAACGTAAGTTTGTAATCGACAACAGCCGTCACCGTGCCATTCGGAGCGACCGAGGGTATTCGCGTCGCGATCCTTTGCAAAGTGCCGGTGCCGACGTTTTCCTGCGCCTTAGTAAATTCGACTGTGCTGCCGTTCACCGCGATAGATGCGATCGAGGCGTTCGGGCTTATGCGCAGTGTTAGGCTTGAGGCCGGGCCGGCAGACACGTTGCGAAGGTCCAACTTCGCTTTAGCACTTACGCTCCTGTCAACCTCAGCAGAGGGGAGTTGAACGGAAATGTCGTATTTTTCGACCTGCCACGTCGCGCTGATCCGTGAACTGTCCTGCGCAAAAAGCGATACGGCAAACACGACGAGAAGCAGTGGAAGTAACAAACTATGCACGATCGCGGTCTTAGGTGGTTTGCGCTTCGGCGCTTTGAGTTTCATTAACAAGTTGGTGGATCTGTTTGAGTTTTACGAGCAAGCCTTCGAGCCGCGATAAAGGCAGTTGGTTCGGCCCGTCGCTCGGCGCATTGGCCGGATCGTCATGGACCTCCATGAAAACCGCGTCCACGCCGCATGCGACGCCGGCTCGCGCAAAATGTTCGATGTATTCGGCTTGCCCGCCCGTTGCTTTGCCGAGTCCCCCCGGAAGCTGCAAACTGTGGGTCACATCGAAAACGACCGGCACGCCGAAGGACCGCATGATCGGGAACGAGCGAAGATCAACGACCAAATTATTGTATCCAAAGCTCGCTCCGCGTTCGGTCAATAGGATCTTTTCGCATCCGGCTTCGCGCAACTTATCGACTATGTTCTTCGCATCCCATGGCGCGAGAAACTGGCCTTTTTTCACATTGACAGCCTTCCCGGTTCTCGCCGCGGCAGTCAATAGGTCGGTCTGTCTGCAGAGGAATGCCGGTATCTGCAAAATATCCGCGACCTCGGCCGCTTTCTCTGCCTGGTAGGGCTCATGTATGTCAGTTATCACGGGAATGCCGATCTCGGCCTTCACCTCGGCAAGCACCTCAATGCCGAACGCCATCCCCTGTCCGCGAAAGCTCTCGATCGAGCTCCGGTTAGCTTTATCAAATGAAGATTTGTAAACAACCCCGACGCCTACGCGGTCGCAGATCAATTTGATCTCGCGCGCCATAAAGAGAGCGTGCTTTGACGATTCGACCACGCACGGCCCGAGAAGGAACGACAATTCGTCGTTTCCAAATCTTACATTTCCGATCTCGAAGGACTGCATAGACGAAGGAGCTTCAAATGGTCACAGATTAACACAGATCTAAACGCCCGAATCGAATCGCGAATCTATACGTATTGGCGATCATTTATGGCCTAATGAATTACTCATCGCCCAGCTCTACATGGTCTGGCAATTCGACTTGCCGATCACTCGTTACATCGTGCTCGAGGTTTTCGCTTTTCAGTCGATTTTGCCACGCAGCTTTCACGAATGAAGTAAATAAAGGATGTGCATTTAGCGGTTTTGACTTGTACTCAGGATGGAACTGGCACGCAATAAAGTAGGGATGCTTATCGCGAGGCAGTTCGATCATCTCGACAAACTTTCCGTCAGGTGAAATGCCGCTGATAACAAGCCCTTCTTTTTCAAGCACCCCGCGAAATTCGGGATTGAACTCGTAACGATGACGATGTCGTTCACTTATTTGCTCGGCTCCGAGATATACCTCGCGCGCCAATGAGCCCTCTTTGAGATCGCAGTCCCATGCCCCGAGCCGCATGGTGCCGCCGAGCTCGTCGACCCCGACAAGATCTCGCAGTTTGAAAATTATGGGAAACGGTGTTTCTTCATTAAACTCCGTCGAGTCTGCATCGCGAAGGCCGCAAACGTCGCGGGCAAATTCGATGCATGCTGTCTGCATTCCCAGGCAGATCCCGAAATAAGGTGTACCCGACCGCCGAGCGTACTTGATCGCACGAAGCATTCCGGCTATCCCTCGTTTTCCAAAACCGCCGGGTACGAGTATGGCGTCGTAGTCCTGAAGCTCGTTCTCGTAATCGTCACGCATCAGGTTTTCGGATTCTATCCACGTCACATTCACACGCAGATCGTTCGCCACGCCGGCGTGTGTTAAAGCCTCTCGGAGCGACTTGTAGGAATCCTCCAGTTCGACATACTTGCCGACGATCGCGACCCGTACTGAACCCGCGCTCGGGTCTTTGATGGTCGTAACAAGATCGCGCCAACTTCGCAGATCGCCAGACGAGAATGTTTCGGAAAGGCCAAGATCCTTCACCAACAGCTCGTCGAGTCCCTGCTCATGGAATGCGAGAGGAAATACGTAGATCGACGGAACGTCGAGGGCCGAGATCACCGCGTTCTCCTGAACATTACAAAACAGCGCGATCTTGCGCCGCATGTCGGCGGAGATCGGGCGGTCCGAACGGCACAGCAAAACGTCCGGGGCGATACCTATCTCTCGAAGCTCGCGCACGCTGTGCTGCGTAGGTTTCGTCTTTAATTCACCGGCTGCGGCAATAAAAGGAACGAGAGTAACGTGAACAAACACAGCGTTTTCGCGGCCTACCTCGTTGCCCATCTGGCGGATCGCTTCCATGAACGGCAGCGATTCGATATCGCCGACGGTTCCGCCGATCTCTACGATCAGGACATCCGGCTCATGCTTTTCTGCGACAGCGCGGACGGCAGCCTTGATCTCATCCGTAATATGCGGGATCACCTGTATCGTCTTACCCAAATAATCGCCGCGACGTTCTTTTTCGATGACCGAAAGATAGATCCGTCCGGTCGTCCAGTTATTCGCCTGCGAAAGCTCGGCGTGGGTGAACCTTTCGTAATGCCCCAGGTCCAGGTCGGTCTCAGCGCCGTCGTCGGTCACAAAAACCTCGCCGTGCTGAAACGGTGACATAGTTCCCGGATCGACATTTATATAGGGATCCAACTTCATCATCTGGACCTTCATCCCGCGCGCCTCGAGCAGGCAGCCGATACTCGAAGCGGCAAGGCCTTTGCCCAAACTAGAAACCACACCGCCCGTTACGAAAATATATTTAGTCATTATCAATGTCCTCTCCGCCTGCTTTACCTTCGCGCCGCTTTTTCAGGAAACGCCCTTCCTTCATTTGTGTGATCGTCTCTTTCGCCTTCGCCTCTTCAGGATTCATCATTTCCTGCAAGGCATTCATCGACGCGCCGAGCATTGTAGTTCCTTCAACAGCATTGCGCTCGAACTCTTCAGACGTACGTGTTGCGGGTTTCGCGAGGATCCGCAAACCCAGGAGGGCGAGGATCAGCAATCCGATGAGGAACACGAGCCCGATCCAATCATTCATATCTTCGAAATGTCGTTCCAACCGTAAATGACGGTTGCGAAAACTTCGTCGCCGAGTTTGTGGCTGTCGCGGCCGACGATCTTTCCCCCCATCTTGTCATAAAAGGCGCGGTACGGGCTCACTTCCAGTGAATCGAGACATAGCGACGCGGTCCCGTTCTTTTTTAGTCGTCCAACGCAACGCCGAAACAAACGTTCGCCCAGGCCCATTCGTTGGAACTCCGGTAAAAAATAAAATGAAAAGATCTGGGCATCAAAATCGAGGGGCAGTTTCGGCGTCCCGAAATCCGCAAATCCGACAATTCCCTCTTCACGGTCTTCCGCCACGAGCATCTCGTAAAATTCTTCACACCGGCGTTCACTGTATGCCTTCAGCCTTTTCTCCACCGACATGCCCGCAAGGAAGTCGTGCGGTGCGATTCCCGCGAAGGAACGCTGCCAGGATTCGACATGGACCTGAGCCACCCGCGACATATCCCGTTGAATCGCGGCCCGAATATCCACGCCCGCTTCAATGATATCCCTTACCCGATCGAGATCTTCTTCCGTATCGACTCCGATCGACCTGTGCTCCGAATTCACGATCCTGATCACTGCGCCGTTTTCCAGGGCCCTTAACTGTTCGAGCGATTCCAATTTCTCGAGTCGCGTTTGCGGGAGCTTAGTGAATTCCAGCAAATACTCTCGCTGGTAAACATAAAGTCCGGTGTGCTTTCTATAACCGGCGAAAAGCTCGGGTTCGTTTTCAAATGCCTGATTCGGATCTCCGTCGTAACGCAGCGATGCATCTCGGGGGAACGGCATTGGCGAGCGGGAAAAATACAATGCCCGTCCGTCCTCTGCAGCCACAACCTTAACAACGTTGAAATTCAATAGCTCGCCGTAAAGGCTTGTCAGCGGTTCGGCCACGGTCACGATATCTGCTCCGCTACCCAGCATTTCGTCGACAGCGGCATCGATCGTTTCCGGCGCGATCAACGCCTCGTCGCCTTGAACGTTTACCACGATCGACCCTTCAGGCAAGGCCGCTGCGACCTCCGCGATCCGATCGCTGCCGGAATTATGCTCAGCGGAAGTCATCGCTGCTTCGTAACCCGATCCGGCGACAACGTCAAAGATTCGCCGGTCGTCCGTCGCGACGATCACGCGATCGACAGTTTTAGCTTTTTTTGCCCTTTCTACGGTGTGAACTATCAGCGGTTTGCCCGCGATCGGCAAAAGCATCTTTCCCGGCAAGCGGACGGACGAATACCGTGCAGGGATGATCGCAATTACTGATTTTCGGGGATTTTCCCCGTGATGCTCCACGGGCTTTTAGGTTATCGCGATTCCTAGGCGAACTCAAGTATGGATGCGCAACTTTGAACCTCGCCCTTCGTATTAGTTACACTTCAGCCGTGGAACTAACCGAGCCGATCGCCGAACCCTTGATGCCACAAGAGCCGTTGCCGCTCGCACATCCTACGCCGAACAATCCGCCATGGAACAGTTGGATCGCGCTGGCTCTCTGGTTTTTGAGTGTTGTTTTCATCGTCCTTGCTCCCGCAGTGTTTGTTCTTCCCTACCTGGCGAGCTCAGGAGTTTTGGCTGGCCCGCAGGAGGAGATTGCAAGGTATGCAGCGACCGATCCGACGGCGATCGTACTTCAGATGATCGCGATCATTCCGGCTCATCTGTTTACATTGATATTCGCGTGGCTTGTTATAACGAAGCGTGGACGGTTTTCGTTTCGCGAAACGCTCGGTTTTCGCTCGGGCGGTATTCGTTGGTGGCACCACATCCTGATCTTTGTATTGTTTTTCGGCCTGGCGGCGCTCGTGGGCAGCTATTTTCCGGAAAGCGATAACGAACTCTTGCGGATTTTAAGGAGCTCGCGGACGGCCGT
This sequence comes from Pyrinomonadaceae bacterium, assembly GCA_025929655.1. Lineage (GTDB taxonomy): Bacteria > Acidobacteriota > Blastocatellia > Pyrinomonadales > Pyrinomonadaceae > OLB17. The sequence continues at coordinate 207 of JAICPV010000095.1, read as the reverse complement.
GTTTGTCGTTGCCTTCATGGCCACCTTCACCGCTCCGTTGATCGAAGAGGTGGTCTACCGCGGCGTTCTTTATTCAGCGTTTCAGCGATCCATGGGAGTGGCTGCAGCGGTGGTTTTCGTCACGCTCATATTTGCGCTGGTTCACGTTCCGCAATATTACGAGAGTCCTTCCACTCTGGGGCTGCTGCTAATTCTCAGCCTTGTACT
>JAICPV010000142.1 GCA_025929655.1 Pyrinomonadaceae bacterium | reverse complement strand
CGTAATTACGGCTGTGGGAACACGAAACTCGGCGCAGATCTCGAGACATCTGCGCGTCAGTTGATAATGCGCTTCGAGAGCAACATATGGATCGGTCGCGAACGAGAAATCCAGATGCGGGATCTTGTCGCGTGTTTTTTTCAGTTCCTGGCGAAGGATCTCCGGCGCGTTCACCTTCACTACGAGCTTCGTTTCGAAATCCGTTCCGGCACCGTACCCGAGGAATTCGTGATACTGCCGTGCAAAGCAATAGGTACATCCGTGGACGCAGCCGCGGTAGCAATTTACCGTGTAACGCCAGCCGCCTTCCCAATCCGACGCAAATGCCTTTGTGATCACCTTTTTGGTCGACGTTTCCTCGAAGACCTCGAGCTTTGTCGGTGGCGGCTCGCCGATGTATTCGGACGTGTACTTGTTGTAAGGATTGGGCGGATTTACGACTTGTCGCACAAATGACACAATATCGCATCTACGAAGAGAATTCAAGAAATGAACCTTGCCGTTAAGCAAGCGGTCTTAGACCGCGGCCTGATTTTCCTCCCAATAGCCTTCCCCATCTGGCCATATAGGGAGGTCGATTTGAGGACGGTTAGAGATTCTTTTTCATAAGTAGATCTGTTTGCGGATCGGAGCCGAGAACGAAAGTATGGCGGCCAACCACGCGAAAGCCATTTTTCTCGTAAAACCTCTGGGCGCGTGGGTTGTATTCCCAGACGCCGAGCCACATCACATCTCGGTTTTCCTGTTCAGCGCGCTTGAAGCAGGCATCCATTAAACGTTGCCCGACACCTTGCCCGAGGAATCTTTGGTGAGAATAGAGGCGGTTCAATTCGATCGGCCTGTCCGCGGTGATACCGGGTTCGATATTGTCGATGATGATCTTCGCGTAGCCTGCGGGCTCACCGTCCAATTCCGCGATCAAGAAAATACTTTTTGTGTCGGCGAGCTCCGCCGTGATCTGTTCGAGACTGAACGCCTGCCGCATGTAATGGTTCAGATCGTCCGGCGCATTCTTCGGATGATGAGCGAATGCGTCCCAGAAGGTGGTGTAAGCAAGGTCGGCTAGAAGTTTCGCGTCTTCCCTATTTGCCTGCCGAATATCGAACTGTTCAGACACGATGAAGGAAATTCTCCGTAACAAAGATCTTTCGAACTCGAAAATGCGCCGGTGACTCAACCAGGCTGATCGCTTTCAAGTTATCCATTTCAGCCAGAAAATAAGGTTCACGGCACGCAGGCACCGTGTTAAGCCATTCCGGTATCGCTATTCCTAACTCGACACATAGTGTCTCTATAACGCTCGCCAACACGGCGTCCACACGCTCATCGCCCGGTTCAAATCGCTCGCCGACCATGGCCGGATCTTTGTAGTAGCGAAAGTCGTCGACAAATTCCATCAACGGGATCTTCCACCAACGGGAATCACTGACCATTCGCTTTTTGGTTTCAGCCGCTGTGTTCACTTCCCGAAAAGCTCCTCAATAAAATACTGAGTTCCAGGTTTGATCCGGTTTTTTGGATAGTATTTCTCGATTATCGAAAAAACTTCTTCCGCCGACTTCAACCCGATGACTTCAATAAGCTTCAAAACATCTTCCCGATCATAGGTGCCGCCACGTGCGGCGATCGCTTTCATCGCCAAGAGGTAGTCGGGCTCCGGCACAAACACTGTCAGGTTGGGCAGATCGAACAAGACCCGCTCGCGGTGTTCGGCCCAGTAACCTTTGACCGCATCGTTCATCCAGTTCCCTGGCAATCCGTGGCGCTCGGCAATAACTTCGATGGCTTTCCGGATCTCAGCGACCGGCCTGAATATCGCGTCAACATCTTTAGTCGCCGGCCTCGCGGCAAATGCGAGGCACATAACCGCACCACCAAAAAGAGAAACTTCGCCCTTTAGATCCATAAGGCGAAGTTCATCGTTGAGTTCTTCGAGATACTGTTTTATCTCTTCGGCGGTCATCTAGTTATTTCCCGCTCGTGATAAGTTTCGCAATGGTCTGGAGCTGCATGTTCGACGTACCTTCGTAGATCGCGCCGATCTTGCTGTCGCGCCAGAACTTTTCGACCGGGTAATCTTTCACGTAGCCGTAACCGCCGAAGAGCTCGATCGCTTTCGATGAGACTCGTTCTGCACAGCGTGAGGAATAGAGCTTTGCGATCGCTGCCTCTTTGACGAAAGGTTTTCCGGCGTCTTTCAAACGTGCGGCGTTGTAGACGAGCAGGCGTGTAGCCTCGATCTCGACAGCCATTTCGGCTAGCTGGAACTGCACGGCTTGGAAATCGCCGATCTTCTGTCCGAACTGCTCGCGTTCTTTCGTATATCTCAATGCGGCTTCGTACGCGCCCTGAGCGATCCCGAGCATCTGCGCGCCGATTCCGATCCGGCCTTCGTTTAGGGTTTCGATCGATACTTTATAACCTTTCCCAGCCTCGCCGAGGACGTTCTCCTTCGGCACTTTGCAGTTATCGAGAATGAGCTCGGTCGTCGACGACGCCCGTATGCCTAACTTGTCTTCCTTTTTGCCGACCGAAAATCCTTCAAACTGTTTTTCAACGATGAACGCAGTGATCCCTTTGTAACCGGCCTCGGGATCGACGGTCGCGAAGACGATAAAGATCTCAGCTTCGTTGCCGTTCGTGATCCAGAGCTTTTGACCGTGCAACTCGTAATGATCGCCTTTATCGAGTGCCCGTGTTTTAAGAGCAAAAGCGTCGGAACCAGACGCGGCTTCACTAAGCGCATAGGCTCCTACACGCGATTCGGCCATCTGAGGCAGATACTTTTTCTTCTGGTCGTCGGTCGCCCATCGCATGAAAGCGTTGGTCACCAGCGTGTTATGCACGTCGACAAAAACGGAGACGCTGGCGTCGACACGAGCAAGCTCTTCGATCGCGACGATCGCGTTGAAGATCGTGGAGCCCGCACCGCCGTACTCCTCTGGTGATTCGATCGCCATAAGGCCAAGATCGAAGCACTGTTTTATGATTTCGGCATCGAGTTTCGAGCCGTGCTCCATCGCCTCGACGCGAGGACGGACCTCGCCCTCAGCAAACTCGCGAACGGAAGCCCGGAAAAGCTCTTCATCCTCTGATAGCGTCGTCAATCCATTGTTAGACATCGCGATTCCTGCTGCTGTGCTCATATTTTCGCGTCCCTATTTAGTGCCGCCATTGAAAGCAACAAAATGCTCGTACGAATCCACGCCGTGGCGAAAGCCTGCGATCTTCCCTTCGTCGTTGAACCGGAAGACATGGATCTCGTCCTTTTCGTCGACCCGATTACCTGTCGCGTTCACCGTAAACGATATGTCCAAAAGTGCGACCACGACTCTGTTGCCCTCAAATAGCTGCTTCGGCTCGAAACGCTCGATCGAAAGCAAATTCCCAACATTCTGAAAAAACTCGATAGCGCCGGCTCTTCCCTCCCGACGCTTCAACCACGGCACCTCGATCGAATGCGAACCGTAATCCCATTCCACGTCGTCGGCGATGTGCTCGAGTATGGCTGGGACTTTCTGCTCACCAAACGCTTTGTAGATGCCTGCGACCTTATCGGACAAACTCATAATGCTACTCCTTTTATTCAAACCTATTGAACCACGGGGGCAACAAAAGATTTCGTTCGCTCGAACAGACAAAATAGCATTTTATTTGGCATCCTGATATTAAGCAATGGACGAGGGCATCGCAGTAAACGTACAACGTCGCAACCGCGCTGCGACGTACATCGGAGTCGGAGCGGCGGTGTTCGGGATACTCCTTTTCCTGCTTTTGGTCTACACAGTGGGCCTGGATGAAATCGCGGCGAACATCGCCGAATTCGGACTCCCGGCGTTTTTCGTGATCGTGATCCTCTATTTCGCGAGAATGTGCATGCGGGCATCCGCCTGGATGCTTTCGGTGCCGGAGCCGTATAAATTGAAGTATCGCGATACGATCCCGGCCGTATTGATCGGCGAAGCGATGAGCAGCATGGTGCCGCTCGGGATAATGATCAGCGGTACGGCGAAGGCCGTCGCCGTTCGGAAGCGAATACCATTCGTAGTGGGGCTATCATCCGTCGCGACGGAGAACATCTTTTACACATTCGTTACTAGTGCTTTCCTGATATTGGGCGCCGTAACGCTTTCACGCGTATTCGTGCTTGATGAAGCCTGGGCGTGGACGGTGAATATCCTCATCGGCGGGATAATCGCCGTTTTCGGGCTGGTTCTTTTGATGGTCGTGAGGCAATGGCACTTCGCGAGCTGGGTATGTGACCGGCTTTACAGCCGCGGGTATTTTACGCTGATACTGGAAAACGGCCGGCGCAATGCCCGGTTGTTCGAAGAGCTGATCTATAGCTTCTATCGAACTTATCCGAAACGATTTTTTCCGATCTGTCTGTTCGAATGCGGCTATCACCTTTTGGGCATCGCGGAGGTTTATTTCATACTTTCGCGCATTTCTGAGATGCCGTCGCTGCTGAATTCCTTTCTGCTCGAATCCGTAAGCCGAACGATAACGATCGTGTTCAAATTCATTCCGTTCATGATCGGAGTGGATGAAGCCGGATCGCATTTTGTCGCGAACACGGTCGCGCTTGGAGCCGGCGTCGGCGTAACACTAGCAGTGATCCGAAAGGGCCGGATCCTTTGCTGGGCGCTGATAGGTCTATTGATAATGGCGCGGCGCGGGCTTCGGTTCGCTCACGTTTTTGACGCGGACGAACATAGATGACCGCTATCTTCCGCGCTTTGCCGCGAGGCCGGATATATTTTGAGCGTTAGATCCCGAAAGCAGCTGCGTCGGCCTATCGTTGAAACATTGAAAAAGTGAATCGCCGCAAAACATCAGTATACCTCTGGAATTGTGCAGTCGATGCAGCAGTCCGCGCGTTGCCATGGCCAGAAGTTCCGGCAGGTCCGACCTAAAAAGTTCCTCGGCCCGGGCGTCGCTGATCAGCTGAACCGGCCGTTCGCATATCGGGCAATAAGCCCTATTTCGCCCGCGAAGCTTCGGTAGGAACCTGGAACGATCGTTGTTTCCGTGACGACCGTTTGAAACCTTTTCGGCGGATTTGATGTAACTCGAACCGTGCATCGCGACATTCGCTCCATTTCTTGATTTTGTTCGGCTGCTTTGAGTAAGACGCGATCCTTGGTCGGAAACGGACACTCACTGGCGATTACCGAATACGTAGGCGAAATCGGCGTGTGCGATTTGGCGCAAATTGGATAGAATGATTCAAAAACACAGCTTTCCTTTTAGTTGAAAATCATGAAAAAGACTTTCAGTGCCTTTTTTATACTCTTGATCTTTGTCTTTGTTTTAGGCGCGCAAACGCTCGACGAGCGGCTAACCGAGATCGATGCGTACGCGCAAAAGGTGATGGCGGACTGGAAACAGCCAGGTATGGCGATCGCTGTTGTAAAGGACGACAAGGTTGTGTTCGCGAAAGGGTACGGCACGCGCGAGCTTGGCAAGAACGCTCCGGTGGATGCCGATACGGTTTTCGCGATCGCCTCGAATTCCAAGGCGTTCACGGTCGCAGCTCTCGCTATTCTGGTGGACGAAAAAAAGCTTACCTGGAATGACAAAGTCTCGAAATATCTGCCCGAATTCAAAATGTACGACCCGTGGGTGACGAGCGAATTGACGATCCGCGACCTCGTCACGCATCGCGTCGGGCTCGACACCTTCAGCGGCGACCTGCTCTGGTATGAGACGAATTTTTCGCCGGACGAGATCCTGCAGCGTGTGCGTTATCTGAAACCGGTATCCAGCTTTCGCACGCAATACGGCTACCAGAACCTGATGTTCATCGCGGCGGGGCGAGTGATCGAGAAGGTCAGCGGGAAGCCGTGGTGCACCTTCGTATCGGAACGTATCCTGTCGCCGCTTGGCATGTCTCGGACCACCTGCAGCATAAAAACTTTGCCGGACAACGCTGCACTTCCGCACAACGAATCCGGGGGAACCCTGCGCATTTTGCATCGCGGAAATGTCGACGGCGGGGACTCCGCCGCGGCATTGAATTCGTCTGTGAACGACCTTTCAAAATGGGTCCGCCTGCAGCTCGGCAAAGGCAAGTTCGAGGGCAAACAGATCTTTAGCGAAGCACAGGCGTGGGGAATGCATCAGCCGCATCTTGCGCAGCAGATCTCCGAAAATGCATTCCGCGGAAATCCAACGCGTCATTTCAGCGGCGTCGCATCAGGCTGGTTCGTTTACGATTACCACGGCCGAAAGATCATCAATCACAGCGGCGGCCTCGACGGGATGCTCTCGTATACGCATTTGATACCGGAAGAGAATCTCGGTTTTGTTGTGCTGACAAATT